>DPSD01000334.1:1850-2147 GCA_003538495.1 Accumulibacter sp. | reverse complement strand
GGCGCTGCAGCGCGCCTACGCGGCCTACCGCCAGCGGATCAAGGACCCGCGCGAACTACGCAACGCCATGGACCGCCTGATTCCGGACCCCGCGGGGCACGGCGCCAGGAGTGCCGACGTGGTGATCGAGGCAATTTTCGAAAACCTCGACGCCAAGCGCGCGCTGCTCTGCCAGCTCGACACGGTGATCAGGCCCGATGCGATCCTGGCGACCAATACCTCCAGCCTCAGGATCGAGGATCTGCACGGCGTGCTCGGCAATCCGGCGCGCTTGGTCGGGATTCACTTCTTCAACCC
>DPSD01000334.1:0-1583 GCA_003538495.1 Accumulibacter sp. | reverse complement strand
TCGGGATTCACTTCTTCAACCCGGTGGCCAGGATGCCGTTGGTCGAAGTGGTCGCGGCCGAGGGCGCCGACGCGGAGATGCTGCGGCGCGCCACGGCCTTTGTCAAACAGATCGACCGTCTGCCACTGCCGGTGGCCAGTGCGCCAGGCTTCCTGGTCAACGCGGTCCTCGGGCCCTACATGCTGGAAGCGATGCGGGCGGTCGACGAGGGGCTGGCGCCGGAGACAGTGGACGAGGCGATGCTGGCCTTCGGCATGCCGATGGGGCCCATCGAACTGGTGGACATGGTCGGGCTCGACGTGGCGATGGCCGCCGGCAGGAGTCTCGCTGGTGGCGACGCCGAACCGCCGAAGTGTCTGCGCGAGCGCTTCGCCGCCGGCCATCTGGGCAAGAAGAGCGGCAAGGGCTTCTACGACTACCGCAAAGGGAAGCCGGCCAAGGGCGCTGCAGGATCGGTGCCGGCCGGGCTTGCCGCGCGCCTGGTCAAGCCGCTGCTCGATCGCACGCAGCAACTGGTCAGCGACGGGGTCGTCGCCGACGCCGAACTGGCCGACGCCGGCGTCATTTTCGGGACCGGCTTCGCGCCGTTTACCGGCGGGCCGCTCAACTATCTGAGGAATCAGCATGCCTGACGAGATCACCCGACTGCCCGACAAGCAACCGGTCCTGCGCGTAATGCCGATGCCGGCCGATGTCAATCCGCAGGGCGACGTCTTCGGGGGCTGGATCATGGCCCAGGTCGACGTCGCCGGAGCCATTCCGGCGATGCATCGGGCGCGCGGCAGAGTGACCACCGTGGCGGTCAATTCCTTCCAGTTCAAGCAAGCGGTATCGGTTGGCGATGTGGTGAGTCTCTTTGCCGAAGTCGTCGAAACGGGACGGACCTCGATCAAGGTCAAGGTTGAGGTCTACGCCGAACGCAACCCGACCCGGCCGATCACCGTGAAAGTCACCGAAGCCGAGCTCACTTATGTTGCAATTAACCAACACGGCGAGAAACAGTTGTTGCCAATTGGCCATTGACTGAAGATTCTTTTGACAAGCGGTCTTAGGATGAGCGTGTAAATAATTATTTCGGTGCGGCCAAAGAACCACACCTTCGTCACGTTCTAGGGGGAGTTCACAATGTCACAGCAGATTTCGATGAGGTTGATTCCAGCGTTGTTGCTGGTGGCGTTTTCGGGAACAGCGGCGGCGTCCGGTTTCCAGTTGCTGGAGCAGGGTAGCGGCCTGGGCAATGCTTACGCCGGTTCGGCGGCCAAGGCCAACGATGCCAGCACGATCTTCTGGAATCCGGCGGGAATGACCCAACTGCAGGCTCGCGAGGTTTCCGGCGGCCTGACGGCGGTGCGGCCGAGCTTCAAGTTCAACAACGACGGTTCCAAGGTTGGCGTCTTTGGCGCTGCGGGGGACGGCGGCGACGCCGGTGACTGGGCGTTTATCCCCAATGGTTATATCTCCTGGGCGGTGAACAAGGATCTCTACGTGGGTCTGGGTATTGGCGGGCCATTCGGTAATGCCACCAAGTACGACAAGCCGTGGAAGGGCAGTGCCCAATCGAACGAGTTCGACATCAAGACGAT
>DPSD01000176.1:2972-4515 GCA_003538495.1 Accumulibacter sp. | reverse complement strand
CCGGCGGGAATCGATCTCAACTTCGGTTGCCCGGCACCAACGGTCAATCGCCACGGGGGCGGCGCTTCCTTGCTCGCCGATCCCGAACGACTATTTCGCATCGCTACTGCGGTCAGGCGAGTGATCCCGCCGGCGATTCCGTTCAGCGCCAAGATGCGGCTCGGTATCCGCGATACGGCGCGGACGCTGGATTGTGCGCGGGCGCTGGCTGCGGGCGGCATCGTGTCGCTGGTGGTGCATGCACGCACCAAGGCCGAAGCGTATCGACCTCCAGCGCACTGGGAATGGGTGGCGCGCATCAGTGAGGTCGTGCAGCAGCCAGTGATCGCCAACGGCGAAGTATGGACCACCGACGACCATTGCCGCTGCTGCAAGGTCAGCGCTAGCCAGGACGTGATGATCGGGCGTGGTGCGGTCGCCGATCCTTTTCTCGCCCAGCGCATTCGTGCGCTGGCGGCCGGCGAGGTGATCGCTAGCGATCGTTCGCGCGACTGGCAGCGACTGCTACCGATGCTGGCTTCTTACTGGCAGCAGGTCTGTGCCAAGGTCTCGGCACGCCAGGCGCCGGGTCGCCTCAAGCTCTGGCTGCGGGCGCTGCGACGGAATTTCGTCGAAGCCGAGGCACTGTTCATCGCGGTTCGGTCGCTGCGCGACGTCGCTGAGGTCACGCGCGAACTGCTGCGACACGGCGTGCCGGTGCTGCCGCCGGTCGTCTAGCGGATCAATCGATGTACGGCAACTCCCGCGTTCCTGCGAGCGCCCAGAACGGCATTCATCCGCATTTGTCGATGCTGCTCGATCGCCATGCCGGCACGCCTTTTCGCAAGCCGTATGCCGACTACAATCGTGTCGCGTTCGTGGCGAGCCTGCAGCGTTTTCAGTACGCGGCACCGGGGACGCCATTGATCCTCGACTCATGCTGTGGGGTAGGGGAGAGCAGCCTGATTCTTGCCAGAGCGTTTCCGGACCATTATGTGATCGGGGTGGACCAGTCGGCAGTACGGCTGGCGCGCGGCCAGCGTGACCAACAGGGCGGTTCCGCCTGGCCATCCAACCTCGATCTGGTGCGTGCCGACGTCGTCGATTACTGGCGCTTGCTGCACACCGCGGGTATTCGGCTCGATCGTCATTACCTGCTTTATCCCAATCCGTGGCCGAAGATTGCCCACCTGAGCCGACGCTGGCATGGCCATCCGGTTTTTCCGGCCCTGCTCGGGCTCGGAGGGATGCTTGAGTGTCGGAGCAACTGGCCGGTCTACCTGGCGGAATTCTGCTTCGCGGTGCAGCAAATGACGCAACGCCCAGCGCTGATCGACCAGTACTTTCCGGATCCACCGATGACCCCCTTCGAACGCAAGTACCTGGCTTCGGGTCATCGCCTGTTCCGTACCATCATCGATCTGGCTTGAGGTCGGCATTTACGGACTGCGGATCGAAAACCCTGGCTGCGAGAGATTCCTCGTTGTGGAGATGAGCACAAGCGTCGTAGAATAGCGCTCCTGGCGGACGTCGTATAATGGTAATACCCTAGCTTCCCAAGCTA
>DPSD01000176.1:0-2679 GCA_003538495.1 Accumulibacter sp. | reverse complement strand
GCCGAGGGTTCGATTCCCTTCGTCCGCTCCATCTTGACCGCAGGTGATGGGGCCATGCACTCCGGCTGCTGGTGAAGTTTCCTGTCTGTCAACGACCGTCGGGAACGCCCGAAGAATCAGCCTTGGCCGGTGTCGCGGTTTTGCAGACTCAGTCGAACCAGATCGGCGATACTGCTGACTTCCAACTTGGCCAGCAGTCTCGCCTTGTGCACCTCGACGGTACGCGGACTGATGTCGAGTGCGCGCGCGATTTCGCGGTTGTGCCGGCCGGCTACGACTTGTTCCATCACTTCCTTTTCGCGGGGCGTCAGGTTCGCCAACAAGCGCGCAGCTTCTTTCTGGCGATGGCGGTGCTCCTGCGACGCGCTCTGGCGACTGAAGGCCTCGTCGATCGCCCGCAGGAGCTTGTCGTGGTCGATCGGCTTCTCGATGAAGTCGACTGCCCGCGCGCGAAACGCCTGCCGCGCCGACTCGACGTCACCGTGGCCGGTCATTACAATCGCCGGCAGCCAGCAGCCGCTCTCCAGGAGGCGCTTCTGCAGAGTCAGTCCATCCATTCCCGGCATGCGAATGTCGATCAGCAGACACCCATACCAGTCGGGGCGGCGGGCGGCAAGGAAGCTCTCGGCGTCGGCAAACAGTGCCACCGAAAAGCCCTGCAGGCCGAGCAGAAGCCCCAGTGCGTCGCGCACCGATTGGTCGTCCTCGATGATGAATACGGTATTCGGGCTAGGTACCATGAACGGCTTTTTCCTCCAGGGGAAGGACCAGTTTGAACACGCCGTGATCGGCTGCTTCGGCCCAAAGACTGCCGCCGTGCGCCTCGATGATCGCCCGGCTGATGGCGAGACCAAGGCCAAGACCGCTTGCCTTTGATGAATGAAACGCTTCGAACAACTGCTCCAGCATATCCTCCGCGACGCCGGAACCACTGTCCTCGATCGTGACACAGACACGGCCGGCGCCTTCCTGACGCGCCGAAATGCGCACCCGACGCTCACCTGGCGGACGCTCGACAGCCGCCTCCAGGGCGTTGGCAAGCAGGTTGCGCAGGACCACTTCGAACTGCAGTCGATCTGCCCAAAGCGCGCAAGGTGGAGCCGGATGGAGCAGCAGTTCGATTTCCTGCTGCTTCGCCTGCGCGGAGAAACGCGCCGCCACCGAGGACAGGATGTCGCGCAGCCAGATGCGCTCGAGTCGCGTCGTGCCGGTACGAAAGAAGTCACGCAGGCGACTGACCACATCGGCCGCACGCTGCGATTCGGCGACGATGCGATCGATCACCTCGCGCAAGCGCTCGCCGCTTTCGCCCTGGGCGAGCAACTGCTGGGACGCACGGGTGTATGCCAGCAGGGCGGTCAGCGGCTGATGCAGTTCGTGTGACAGCGCGCCGGCCATTTCGCCGGCAGCGGCGAGGCGCAGCGTCTGCTGCAGTTCGGCGGTCAGCCGCTGCTTCTCGTCGACCACGACGCCGATGAAGAAGCCCGACAGGGCAAGGACGACGATGAGGACTTCAAGCTCGAGCAGGGTGAAGGCAGAAAGACCGAGCAGGCGGCCAGCCACGATCACGCCTGCCTGGGTCAGACTGATGGTCAGTACGGCACCTGCCAGCCCTTGCCTGGCGGCTGACCAGGCGATCGGCAGAAACAACACCGGGAAGTACTTGAACTCGGTCATCTCGCCGACGACGAAGGCCAGCGCAAGGATGCCGCCGGTACTCACCAGACTCAGCGATTCCCGGCCCAGCAGCAGCCGGCGCAAGCGGGCTCGAGCGCGCGCTTCGAGCAGCATGGCCAGCAGGGGCATGGAAATCAGGACACCGACGACGTCGCCCAGCCAGTCGTGCAGGAAAACCTCGACTGCTTCTGCTGTTGGCAGGAAGCCGGCCAGGTTCAGAGCGGCAATGAACAGCAGGCTGTTGAGCAGGGTGCCAATGACCGCGATGGTGACCCAGTCGATCAGGCCACGGCGATCGGCAAACATCCCTTTACTGCCCAGGCGCCGTCGCAGAAGCGTCGCCACCATCCAATAACCGGCGCTGAGCTGTACGGCGAGGCCGCAGGCGAGGGGCCAGGGTAGCGGCAAGTCGCGCACCCAGGCATCGGCGGCCAGAATCGCCAGCGCCAGCGGTGGCACGGCTCTGCCGCCGTGGCGCACGAGAAAAAGCAGGCCAAGCGCCGGTGCCGGGCTCCATGGCGTGACATCGAGACCGTGCAGGGGATGGACATGACTCGCCCAGTCGAGCGCGAGATAGCCGACAAGGAGCAGCAAGGTTTCGCGCCAACCGAGCAGCAGTGTCGCCGATTTCGGCATGTGGGGAGCCGTGCGGGTTGATCGAGGCCCCATTGTGCCCGCGCCGCGGCGGTTTGGGTATGTAAAAATTCCGTAAGGGTTTCCCTTACCACTGCCCCGGATGCCTGCTAATGCGTCAGTCTATGAACGACCCGGTGCTCACCACGCTGGCAGGATCACTTACGTTGCCGCCCTAATTTTCAGCCGCGCAGAAGCCTGCAATGATGGCTGGTCCTGTCATCAGCAGGCAACGATTTCCGTTACCCACTACCACCCGGAGAAACTACAGATGACCTCTCGCTCGATGTTGCGCAAGCTTGCCGTCCTGACTCTCGGCGCGATGGCCGCCGCTGGCGCATCCGCCAGAACCGAGATCCAGAACAAGGG
>DPSD01000327.1:3447-3578 GCA_003538495.1 Accumulibacter sp. | reverse complement strand
TCCAGGTTCTGCGTGGCGAGCCAGAACCAGGCGCCGAGCTTGCGCCACATCTTGGTGATCTTGACCACGTAGGGCGCGAGCAGCGGGTTCTTGGTGATGATGTGGCCTTCGTCCGTCACGTTGATGATCGG
>DPSD01000327.1:0-3168 GCA_003538495.1 Accumulibacter sp. | reverse complement strand
CGTCCGTCACGTTGATGATCGGTCGGCCCAGGAACTGGTCGCGCTCGGCGATATTGTTGACCGTGTTGATGAGCGAGATGTAGGCAATCGAGAGTTGGGCGTTGTAGCCCTCGCGCGCGAAGGTGGCGAGGTCCACGATGGTGATGTCCGCCTCGGGCCACGGCGTGCCGGACCGGTCGAACATCTCGCCGTCCACGCCTTGGCAGAACATGTCCATCGCGTCGGCCATCTCCAGCAGCCGTGCGCGCCGCATCTCCGGCAGCGTGGCATCGCGGGCGCGCTCGCGCAGCGCGTCGCGCACATCGCGGGTCAGTACCGTGCGCTTCTCCGCTACGCAGCGCTGTGCCGCATCGAGAATGCACTGGCGGATCAGGCTGCGGTCGGCGCGGGTCATGCGCGCTTCTTCCTTGTCCTCGCCGCCGGTGATCATCAGTCGTGCAGTGATCTCCAGCTCGCCGAGCACGTCGCGCTGCTCGTCGCCTTCCACGGCCATGCCGGCATCGGCCTGGTCCTCGTCGAGCGCATCGGCGTCCAGCGTCTGTACCTGGCTCGGCGTATCGACCAGGCGCCAGGCGTCGGCGAACGGAGCCAGACTGACGCCCGCGCCCGGCGCGAGCTTCACCCGATGCACGGTGAGGCCCAGCCGTGCCGCGAAGTCGCCGAACAGGCCGAAGCTGTTGCCCGCCTCGACGATGAACAGGCGCGGCCGGTAGATCGCCGTCACCTGGTTCAGGATGTTGTTGAGCGTTGCGCTCTTGCCCGAACCCGTGGGGCCGAACAGGAACAGATGCGCGTTCATCTGCCGGTCGAGGCGGTTCAACGGATCGAAGGTGATCGGGCCGCCGCCGCGGTTGAAGAACGTGATGCCCGGATGCCCCGTGCCCTGGCTGCGGCCCCAGACCGGCGCCAGGTTCGCCGCGTGTTGCGCGAACATGAGCTGGGTGTACCACTGGCGCTTGTCGGCAGCCGGGTCGAACACGCACGGCAGCCAGCGCAGATAGCTGTTCAGCGGCGCTACCTCGTCCTCTTCGCGTACCGGTTGCAGGCCGGCGTTGAGCATCACGTTGACGAGCTGCAGGCCGCGCGCATCGAGCTGGGCCAGATCGCGGCCACGCAGGTAGAACGCCAGCGCGCCACGGTAGAGCTTGTGCGCGCTGCCGATCAGGCCGCGCGCCTGCTGCACGTCCTGCCGGGCCTGCTCCGAGGCCAGGGTCTCGCCGACGGCCTTCCTGGCGAGGTGGTTGAGGTGCGCCTCCAGCACGTCCTGGGGCGTGGCGACCAGCGTCAGGCACATCATCGTGTCCTCGGGCATCTGGTCGAACAGCGCGTTCATCGCATCGCCGCCTTTGCGCGTCTCGCCCGTCAGATGGCCGGTTGCCGGTGGCGTGCGCAGGCGATCCATCACGATCACCCGATGCGGCATGCCGTCGAAGAACCACAGGCCGTTGGGCACGTCCGAGCGGGGCTGGCCGAAGAACAGGCGCTGCGCGAAGTCGGTGCCGCTGGCGAGTTCGAGCTCGCCCTCCTCCCGCTCTTCCGGGTAGCGGGTCAGCGCGTAGAAGCGTTCGCGGTCTTCGGCAGTGGCGCCGAGCAGGGTCGGATTCGGGTTGAACCAGCGCAGCAGCCAGGCGTGGATGTCCGCCGGGCCGAGCCGTCGGGCTTTCACGCCGGCATTGGCCAACCCGCCGGCGAGGCGGTCGCAGATCGTGGTCAGCGCCTGCTCGGGCGACTGGCCGCGCCGCGGGGCCGGGGCTGCGGACGTGCGGCGGTAGACCACCATGCGCACGCGCCGCACCTGGCCGCGCCACGGCAGGCGCGTCACCGTGGTGTCCTCGAACAGGCCACCCGGCTTGGCGATGGCCCGCAGGTGATGGGCGAAGAAGCGCAGGTAGAAGTCGCTGAACGCGCTGCCCTGCGCACGCGGCTGCAGATAGTTCGCCAGGGAGCGCAGATAGTTGTCCCAGTCGGCCTCGTCCTGGGCGTAGAGCTGCACCACCCAGGGGTTGTCGTCCAACTCGTCGAAGGAGTCCTGCAGGGCGTTCTCCAGCGCATCGCGCGCCTGCCACAGCCAGGCCATCTCGCGGCCCTCGGTGCCGACCGGCGCCAGCTCGAAGAAGGCCGCCACCGACTGGCCATCTTCCAGCAACATGCACTTGCTGCCGGGCAGGTACTCGACCCAGGGCAGCAAGTCCGCGAACGACGGCGCGACGCCATAGAGCGCATCGTGGTCGGCCTGGGTGGCCGGCCTGCGCCGGCCCCGGCCGAGCGCGCTGCCCGGCTCGGCGACACCCTGTGCCGCCAGCGCCGTTACGTGCCGTGCCCAGGCATCATCGGCCGCATCCACGGCGTCAGCAGGCGATGCGTCACCCTTGCGTGACCACGGCAGCGACCAGGCCATCAGTAGTCCTCCACGCGCTCGCCCGGCATCGCGTACTGCACGCGCTGGTAGAGCGGGAACACCGTGCTGTAGCCGGGCACCGGCACCGGGTCGGTGCCCGCCAGGTGCGGGAACACGTACATCACCAGGTCGGGGTTCGGCAGGCGGTGGAACTGGCGGTGAATCTCGTTCTGCGCGGTACGGGTATAGCGCGCCTGCACGCCGGGCGCCGCCTGCACATCGGCCTCGGTCAGCGGCCGGCGCAGGCCCTGGCGCGCATCGAGCAGTTGCCGCGCGGCCTGGCCGCCGCCCGCGCTGCCGCCGGTCTCCTGATGCCAGATGTCGAGCATGGTGCTGTCGCCGTGCGGCAGCAGCTTCTCCTTGCTGGTGGCGCAGCCGCCGAGCAGGGTGGCCGCCAGCAGCACGGCGGCCGCGTCAATCCAGGTCCGAGGCATGGGCTTCTCCGGTGCGGTGGTGGACCCGACGCCCCTTGGCGTCGTAGTCGATGTCGAGCGGCTGCTCCAGATGCACGGCGACCCTAGCGCCGGGCTGCACGTAGACCGCCGCGAAGGCCTGGCCGTAGAGCTTGTTGACCCAATCGGCCATGTCGCGCACGCCGCCCGCGAGGATGCGGCCCATCGCTTCGTTGCCGCTGATGCCGACGGTGCCCAGCGAGCCGTTGCTGTTGGCGACCACGGCCACGCTGCCGTTGTCGGACTTGATGAGTGAGGCCGCGCCGGCGCCGGCTGCGGTGATGAGCGCCTGGCTCCCCAGGTACTGCTGGGCGTTGC
>DPSD01000555.1:2284-5764 GCA_003538495.1 Accumulibacter sp. | reverse complement strand
TCGAGATGCCGCGCATGGACGGTTTCGAGCTGGCGCGCGTCATGCGCAGCGATGCACGCCTGAAGTCGGTGCCGATCATCATGATCACCTCGCGCACCGCCGACAAGCACCGTCAGTACGCGCAGGAACTTGGCGTCAATAACTACCTGGGCAAGCCGTATCAGGAAGATGAACTGCTACGGCTGGTGGCGGAACACGTCAGGGCGCAGCGAGGCGCTTGACGACGGCGTAGCGTTGCAGGGTTCGCAGCCTCGCCTGCTGATGATCGACCAGCGGTGCTGGTGTGTCGCGCCCGATGCGCACCCCGCAGGCGAGTTGCTCGGACACGCTCATCCGCCACGGAGCGTGAATGAACTTGTCGGGAACCCTGGCCAGTTCCGGCAGATAGCGGCGGATGAACTTGCCGGCGGGGTCGAAGCGCTCCGATTGCGTCACCGGGTTGAAGATGCGGAAGTATGGTTGCGCATCGCAGCCCGTTGACGCCACCCATTGCCAACCGCCGTTATTGGCCGACAGATCGAAATCGTTGAGCTGACGCGCGAAGTAGGCTTCGCCGCGCCGCCAGTCGATGCCGAGATCCTTGATCAGGAATGAGGCGGCGAGCATGCGCAGGCGGTTATGCATGTAACCGCTACGGTTTAGCTGGCGCATCGCCGCGTCGACCAGCGGGTAGCCGGTGCGTCCGTCACACCAGGCGGAGAAGACCTCGTCCGCCGCCGGCCCCTGCTCCCAGTCGATGGCATCGTACGCCGGCTTGAAGGCGCGCTCGCTAACATGTGGAAAACGATCGAGAATCATGAAGTAGAAGTCGCGCCAGATCAGCTCGGAAAGCCAGCTTGCCGCCCCCCCGCCGGGCACGCTCAGGGCGCCGGCGGCGAGGGCCTTGGCCACCAGATCGCGAATCGACACGGTTCCGAAGCGCAGGTGAACCGACAGATAGGACACCCCCTTGACGGCCGGAAAATCACGCTGCTCGCGGTAGCGCGAAAGGCGTCCCAGGAAGTCGGCCAGCAGTTGCCGACCGCCCGACATCCCGGGCACGATACCGAGCGCTCGCAGGTCGGTCGCGGCAAAGCCGATTTCCGCCAACCCCGGAACGCCCCTGGCGGCCGGCGCCGCTGCCAGTGTCCCTGACCGCCCTTCGTAGGGCCGCCAGTCGTCCTCACCGAGCCGCTTGAGCCACGCCTTCTGGTACGGCGTGAAGACGGTATACGGACGTCCGGCCCCGGTCAGCACCTCCGCGCCATCAAGCGTCGCCTGATCCTTGAAGGACTCGAAGGCGATTCCATCTGCCGCCAGCGCCGCGCTGACCACGGCATCGCGTCGCTTGGCCAGTGGCTCGTAATCGCGATTGGCGAACACCGCCGCTACGCCAAGTGCCTTCGCCAGTGCGGGAAGCTCTCTGGCCGCCCAACCCTGGCGTACCAGCAAGGCACCACCACGCCGGCGTAGCGCGGCATCCAGCTCGACCAACGATTCGCGAATGAATTCCAGCCGGCGATCGCTGCGGCTCTCCAGCCCATCGAGGATCTCGTGATCGAAGACGAAGGCACAATAGACCCGCCGCGCGCGTCGCTGCGCCTCGCCAAGCGCGGCGTGATCGAAATCACGCAGATCGCGCCGAAACCAGACCAGAATCGAATCAACCATGGATTAGCTTTGTGTCCTTTGCCGCCGCCGATTAAAATGAGACCATGCAAAGTATCAACCTCACCGACCATTTTCTCATTGCCATGCCGGCAATGGCCGATCCGTATTTCGCCAGGACGCTGGTCTATATCGCCGAGCACAACGAGCGCGGCGCCTTGGGGGTAATCGTCAATCGGCCGATCGACATGAGCCTGGGGACGCTGCTCGACAAGATCGAAGTGCCCCTCGAGGCCGAGGGCTTTGCCAACCTCCCGGTCCTTTTCGGTGGCCCGGTGCAGACCGATCGTGGCTTCGTGCTGCACCGGCCAGTCGGCCACTGGCAGTCTACGCTGGTGGTCAACCGGCACGTCGGACTGACCAGCTCGCGCGACATCCTGCAGGCGGTCGCCCAGCGTGGACAGCCGCACGATGTGATGGTCACCCTGGGCTACTCGGGCTGGTCGGCCGGCCAGCTTGAACACGAACTGGCACAGAACGCCTGGCTGACCGTAGCGGCTGAACTGCCGATTCTCTTCGAACTGCCCTACGAAGAAAGGCTGGCGTCGGCGCTCGACCTGCTTGGCGTGAATCTGACCAATCTTGCCGATCAGGTCGGCCATGCGTGATGAGCCGGCCGGCAATCCGGCCGGCGCAGTCCTCGCTTTCGACTTCGGAGAAAAGCGCATCGGTGTCGCCGTCGGCGACTGGCAGCTACGGCAGGCCCATCCCTTGACCACCATCCACGGTGAAGCCAACGTCGCGCGCTTCGCCGCCATCGCCGCTCTGGTCCAGGAATGGCAAGCGACGACGCTGGTCGTCGGACGGCCGCTGACGCTCGACGGCGCGGCACACGCCATGACCGCTCGCTGCGAGCGCTTCGCCAGGCAACTGCACGGTCGCTTCGGACTCGGCGTCGATTATGCCGAAGAGCGTCTTTCCTCGAGCGAAGCGCAGGAACGACTGCGGGGCGCGGGACACAGCTCCCGCAGCGCCAGAGAGCACCTGGACGCCGTCGCTGCGCAATTGATCCTGCAGAGCTATTTTGACAGCCAACCCGCAACCCAACCCGCAAGAGCTGATGACCGCCCAACCGACCCCCGCCAGTGAACTCCCCGACGCCAACGCCCAATGTATCGAACTCGCCGCGCTGATCCGCCCGCGGCTTCGCCCGGATACCGTCCTGGTCGGTATTCACAGCGGTGGCGTCTGGGTCGCCCGGCGACTGCGTGAGCTGCTGCAGCTGCGCAACGAAATCGGCCTGATCGACGTTTCCTTCTACCGCGACGATTACGGCGAAAAAGGTCTTCATCCAAGAGTCAAGCCGACGTCGATTCCCTTCGATGTCGAAGGCCGACCACTGATCCTGGTAGACGATGTGCTGTACACCGGCCGGACGACGCGCGCGGCGATCAACGAACTGTTCGACTATGGCCGCCCGGCCAGCATCCAGCTCGCGGTTCTTGCCGATCGCGGCCAGCGTCAGCTGCCGATCTGCGCCGACTTCTGCACCTGGCGAGTCGATCTCGAGCCGTCGCAGGAACTGGAACTCTCGGTGCCTGCCAGCGGCCAGCTGCAGTGGAGTCTCGCCGAGCATGCGTAACCCCCAACTCAACGCCAATGGCGAACTGACCCACCTGCTGTCGATCGAGGGACTGCCGCGCGCGGTGCTCACGCAAATCCTGGACACCGCGTCGAGCTTTATCGAGGTGTCCGACCGCGACGTCAAGAAAGTACCCTTGTTGCGCGGCAAGAGCGTCTTCAACGTCTTCTTCGAGAATTCCACCCGCACCCGAACGACCTTTGAAATCGCCGCCAAGCGCCTGTCGGCGGACGTCATCAACCTCGACGTGA
>DPSD01000555.1:1474-2026 GCA_003538495.1 Accumulibacter sp. | reverse complement strand
TCATCAACCTCGACGTGACGCGTTCCTCGACCGCCAAGGGGGAGACCCTGCTCGACACCGTCGACAACCTCGTTGCCATGCACGCCGACATGTTTGTCGTGCGGCACGCGGCCAGCGGTGCCCCGCACCTGATCGCCGACCATCTGCGCCGCGTCGGACGCAACGACGTGCATGTGGTCAACGCCGGCGATGGACGGCACGCACACCCGACGCAGGGTCTTCTCGACATGTACACCATCCGGCATTACAAGCAGGAGTTCACCAATCTGGTGGTCGCCGTGGTCGGCGACATCCTGCACTCACGAGTCGCGCGCTCGGACATCAACGCCCTGAGCACGCTCGGCGCCGCCGAGATCCGCGCTGTTGGCCCGCAGACCCTGCTGCCGACGGCGATCGAAAGAATGGGCGTGCGGGTCTGCCATGACCTGCGCGAAGGACTGCGCGACTGCGATGTAGTTATCATGCTGCGCCTGCAGAACGAGCGTATGAACGGTGCGCTGCTGCCTTCGGCGCGCGAATACTTCCACTGTTACGGACTGACGCCGGCGATGC
>DPSD01000555.1:1042-1166 GCA_003538495.1 Accumulibacter sp. | reverse complement strand
CCGGCGATGCTGGCGCTGGCCAGACCGGACGCCATAGTAATGCACCCCGGGCCGATGAATCGCGGCGTCGAAATCGACTCGGATGTCGCCGACGGACCGCAAGCGGTGATCCTGCCGCAGGTGA
>DPSD01000555.1:467-707 GCA_003538495.1 Accumulibacter sp. | reverse complement strand
TGCGCATGGCGGTGATGGGCATCCTGGCCGGGAACTGAGCGATGAACAAGCAAAACCTGCAGCTCCAGAATGCCCGGCTGGTCGATCCCGCCAGCGGCCTCGATGCCCATCTCGACCTGTTCGTTGCCGACGGACGTATCGCCGCGGTCGGCCAGCCACCTGCGGGCTTCTCGGCCGACCGCAGCATCGACGCGGCCGGGCTGATCGTCTGTCCCGGGCTGGTCGATCTATCCACCCGCC
>DPSD01000555.1:0-173 GCA_003538495.1 Accumulibacter sp. | reverse complement strand
CGATCTATCCACCCGCCTGGGCAGCATCGAGCCGGAGCTCGGCGCCGCGGTATCTGGCGGCGTCACTTCGCTGGCCTGCCCGCCGGACACCAAACCGCCACTCGACGAACCGGGACTGGTCGAACGTCTGGTCCGGCGTAGCGAAACACTGGGTCTGGCACGCGTCTATCCGA
>DPSD01000173.1 GCA_003538495.1 Accumulibacter sp. | reverse complement strand
CCGCCAGCACCGGCTTGCGGCAGCGCTCGACGCTGGTCAGACAGTCCTGCAGGTCGAGAATCACTCGGCGTAGAGCCTCGTGGCTGCGCGCCGGGTCGGCGTGCGCGACCGTCCGGCCAACGCCGGCAAGCATCGCCAGATTGATCCCGGCGCAGAAATTGCGGCCAGCTCCGCTGAGGATCGCGACGCGCACCTCGGGCGTCGCATCCGCCCAAGCGAAGGCAATACGCAGCTCCCGCCACATCGCCTCGTTGATCGCGTTCGAGCGCTCCGGCCGATTCAGCCTGATTTCGGCTACACCCTCGTTCAGCTCGATGGCGATGGTCGTCAACTGTGGGATGGCAGCAGTCAAGTTGTTCTCCTGGGAATTCTGGTCATTGCACGCCGGCGCCGCATCGCCCTGCGCGCCGCGCACCGCAGCTCACCGTAGCGCGCAAGACAGCGGCCGGGACAAGTCTAATTGATTTGCCGCCTCGCCCGGCGAGGGCAAATGGCGCGACAATCCGACCTCTTGCTCCGGGCACGCCTGGGCGCCACTTTCAGCACCCATCTGCGCCGCATGAACCAGACCACCATGGCACCCGTCGCCGCCGCCACCAGCCTCTCCGCGCACGATCAGGGGCCCGACATCCTCTACGTCGACGCCTCCGTGCTGGTGGTCAACAAACCTGCCGGACTGCTCTCGGTGCCCGGCCGCGGCGAAGACAAGCAGGACTGCCTGGAACGGCGGCTCCAGGCACCCTTCCCCGATGCGCTGACCGTTCATCGCCTGGACATGCACACCTCAGGTCTGCTGGTCCTGGCGCGAGGAAAGAAGATGCAGCGGCGTTTGAGCTTGCTGTTCGCCAACCGGCAGGTCGACAAACGCTACCTGGCGGTGGTCACCGGCAAACTGCCCGCGGTGAGTGGCGAAATCGACCTGCCGCTGAGCGCCGACTGGCCCAACCGCCCCCGCCAGAAAGTCGACCACGTGGCCGGCAAGCGCTCGCTCACCCGCTACCTGGTGCTCGGCCACGACCCCGCCGTCAACACCTCGCGCCTGACGCTGGTCCCCGAGACCGGACGCACGCACCAGTTGCGCGTGCACCTGCAGGCGCTGGGTCACCCGATCGTCGGCGACCTGCTCTACGGCGAAGCTCGGTACGGCGGAGCGGCAAGCGCGGCCAGTGCCCAGCGCCTGCTGCTGCACGCCGAGCAGCTGGCTTTCGCCCACCCCGAAAGCGGCGAGCGCTACTGCTTTTTGTGCCCGGCGCCGTTCTAGATCAAAGCCAGGCGCCCCCCCTGCGCGAGAATCGCCGACGGGCACCGTACAGCTTCACAATGTACCAATGAGCACCGGCTACCATGGCAGATCCCGCCCTTGGTCCACGAACCCCTTCAACCAGGCTGCTGAACATGCAATTTTCGACCCAACCCCTATGGCTGGTCGGCTTCAGACCCTTCTTTGCTCTGGCCTGCCTGTCCGGACTCGCCCTGCCGGTACTGTGGGCGCTGTTTTTCTCGGGCACGCTGACGCCGCCGCCGGCGCCGTTCTCGCCGACCCAGTGGCACGCCCATGAAATGTTCTTCGGCTTCGGCTGGGCGGTGATGGGCGGCTTCCTGCTGACCTCGACCAAGAACTGGGTGAAGATCCGCGGCTACCACGGCGTCGCCCTGATCCTGCTGGTCGGCGCCTGGCTGCTCGAACGCGCCGGCATGTGGTTTGCAGGCGCCCTGCCGCCGCTTGTCTTTCGTCTCTCCAGCAATCTCTTCCTGGCTTCGATTGTCGCGATGCTGCTGTGGTCGCTGATTCGCCACCGCCAGAGCGATTCCTTCCGTGACAACTACTTCTTCCTGATCATTCTGCCGCTGTTCCTGGTCGCCAAGAACCTGCTGCTCAGCGACGGTCATTTTCAGGCCGGCGCGAGCATGACCATGGGACTTTTCCGGGTCGCATTTCTGGTCATGCTCGAACGAACGCTGACCCAGTTCATGAAGAACGCGATGCAGGCCACCATCCTGCGTAATGCGCTACTGGACACCGGCATCAAGCTGCTGGCGCTGCTGCTGGTGGTCGCCAGCCTGCTGCCGGTAGCGGTCGCCGCGTGGATCGGCCTGCTGCTGGGGCTGCTGCTGGTCGGCCGCTTCGTCTATTGGAAGCCACAACTCGCGCTGCGCCGGCTGGACATCGGGATCATGTACCTGGGCTACCTGGCGATCGTCGCGCAATTGCTGCTGCAATTCATCGACTACCTCGTGCAGCCGGGGTGGATCGGCTCGGTGCCGATGCACGTGTTCACCTTCGGCGCCATGGGCTTGATCATCCCGGCGATGCTGATCCGCATCGTGAACGGGCACACTGGCAGAAAGGTCGTTTTCGATCGCCTCGACAAGACCGTGCTGTGGATCATGATTGCCGGTTTCGTGATCCGCATCGTCGTGCCGCAGATAGACCCGGCCGGCTACCTGCACTGGATCAGCCTGGCTGCGGCGAGTTGGTTCGTCTCTTTTTCGATCCTCGCCTGGCGCTATATCCCGTACCTTCTGCAAGCACGGGTCGACGGCAGGGAACACTGAGCCAGGCCAACCCCGCTTCCGCTCCACCTCTGGCCGACGTTAGGCGGACCGCAACGGCCGCAGCAAGAGCGCCGCAGCGCACCACAAGGCGACCGGCAACGCGTCAAGCAGAGCAGCGCCGCTAGCCGCCGCGCCACCCGAGGCCGCCAGGCCGAAGCGCGAAAACGTCGCCACCGCCAGTACCGCCATCAAGGCGCCGGTGTTGCGGCCGGTCTGCAGCGGATGGCCGCGCTCGCCAGCCAGGCCGATCGACGCACAAAGGATGAAGGCCCAGAAAACGCCGGCGACAATCTGGCTCACCACGAGGGCGGCCAGCGACGCGGCGAACGCCGCGCCGGCGAGCGCCAGCGCCCCAAGCGCGCACGCCAGCTTCAGAACGGGCAACTCGCCGCGGGTCCCAACCACGCGACCGACCGCCAGCAGGCCGAAACTGAAGCCGACCCAGAAGACCGGCAGCAGCCAGGGCAGCAAGGCCGGATCGGCCAGCCGCTTGAACTGCGTCGCCGAATTGATCGCCGTATGGACCTGCTGCCCGAAGGCAAGCAGCAAAGCGAGCAACAGCAGCAAAGCCCAGGCGGCCCGCGCCGGCTCGCCAGGCTTCTTTGCCGCCACCCGAGCCGTGGGCAGCGGCTGCTCGCTGGCCGGCAAGCCACGTTCGACCCGGACCAGCGCCAGCGCCGAGACGCCGACCGCCAGCGCACTGAACGCGAAAGGCAGTGACGGATCGACGCCCTTGAGAACGATCGCCAGGTAAGGCGCCAGCGCCGACGCCACCGCCAGCCCAAGCAGCTGGATGCCGGCCAGACGAGGCAGCGGCGAGCGCCCCGCGCAGCGCGAGAGCAGCACGTACGGCGGCGCGCGCAAGGCCGACGAGGTCGCCACCCAGACGGCGGTCGCCAGCAGCAGGAGCGTCGGCGTCGCCGCCAGCCAGGGCAGCAGCAGCATCGCGACCGCCGAGACTGCCGAGAGCAGCACCAGCGTCGGCCCGATCGCGCGCAGCGCCGAACGCGCCCGGTCAACCGCGACCCCGACCGACCAGTCGGCAAGCGCAAAGATCAACTGGTCGGCGGCAAGAATCCACGGCAGATAACGCTTGTCGATGCCACCGCGTGCCAGGAGTTCGGGCAGAAAGATGACGTAAACCACCCAACTCAGCGAGAAGAAGAGCTCCACCCCTGCCAGCAGCCAGGCAGCGCGGGTATTTTGAAGAGAAGGCACGGTCGTCATTGACGCAATCGTGGCACGAAAAACCCGGCGGAGGAAAGCGTGATGCGCTGCCACTGGATCGGTGTGGGCTGGCCGCGTGCGCTTGCTCGGCCATTCTGCCTGGTGGTCGGATCGACTATAGTTCGTCCTCGGGAGACGGCCGACCAGCAAGGCGCCCGTCACACGCCGGCGGCAGCAAGCTGGGCCCACGTTACACCCCTCAACCGCGAATGAAACCAATGCCAACGACCACCCGCGATCTCGCCAGTATCCTGCAAACCGTCCAGCGCCCAGGTGATTTCCACGCCACGGGCCGCAGCGACATTTTCCCGCCGCAGCTCGAAGTGGCGGGAGTCGGCACCATTTCATTGCCGCTATTGCCGACGCAGGCCGAACAACTGGTCGCTGTCGCCGAACCCGCCCCCTATGGTCGCGGCAGCGAGACCCTGATCGATACCGATGTCCGGCGGACCTGGCAGATCGGCGCCGACCGCGTCCACATCGGCGGTCGGCACTGGCCACAGAGCCTGGCGGCCATCGTTGCCCGCAGCGCCGCCGGCCTGGGGGTGAACGAAGCCGTCTCGGCCGAGCTCTACAAGATGCTGATCTACGATACCGGCAGCTTCTTCGTCCGCCATCGCGACACCGAAAAAGCGCCAGGGATGTTCGCCACCCTGGTCGTCGTTTTGCCGTCGATCTACACCGGCGGCGAACTGGTGATCCGTCATCGCGACCGCGAGGTCTGCCTCGACCTCTCCACCCAGGACAGCGCGGAAGTGGCCTTCGCCGCTTTCTACGCCGACTGCTGGCACGAAGTCCGGCCGATCAGCTCCGGCTGTCGGCTGGCGCTGATCTACAACCTGATTCGTCAGGGTCCGGGCAAACTGCCCGAGCCGCCGGCGTACGACACTGAAGAGCAGCGCCTGACCGGCTTGCTTCGCCGTTGGGCCGCCGAGCTGGCGGCAACAGAAAGCGACGCGCCAGGTGACTGTCCCGGGAAACTGATCTATCCGCTGGAGCACGCTTACACGCCGGCGGAGATCGGCTTCACCCGGCTGAAGAACGCCGACGCCGCCGTCGCCACCGTGCTGGTGGCGGCTGCCAAGTTGGCCGACTGCGAAGTCCACCTGGCTTTCGTTGCCATCGAAGAGAGCGGCAGCGCCGAGCATTCCTACTCTTATGCAAGCTCACGGAGGCGCTATTCGCCAGCCGACGACCGCGACGAGGACTTCGAGATCGGCGAGGTCTACGAGCGCTCGCTGACGCTGTCAGACTGGCAAACACCCGACGGCAGCCGGCCAGCGCTGAGCGCGTTGCCCTTCAAGGAGGACGAACTCTGCCCACCGGATGCCATGGACGACGAGGAGCCCGACGAGCAGCTCTTTTTCGAAGCCACCGGTAACGAAGGTGCCACCTTCGAGCGCAGCTATCGCCGCGCCGCTCTCGTTCTCTGGCCGCGCGCCAGGAAGCTCAACGTGATCGTCGGAGCGGGCCGGGAGATCGGCCTGGCCTACCTGGAAGGATTGGCCAAGTGCTGGGCCGCAAACAACGAGGACCTCGGCTCGCCACTCTGGGAGGAAGCGCACCGGCTCGCCGGCCTGCTGATCGACCGAACCGGCGATGGTGGCCATTGGCCGGCGCCGGTCTGGCCGCCCACCACTGCCCCGGGCCAAGCGGCCAGAATGGTCGCCAGCTTGTGCCAGTTGCACGACACGGACAACATCGCCTCGTTCATGGCCAAAGTCTCCGCCAACGGCCACTACCGCAGCGATGACAACGAGGCACTGGTCGACGCCGCCATGCTGCTGCCGCCAAAGCAGGCGGCCGAGTTGCTCGAACGCATCATCACCCGAAACACCCGGCAGGAAGCCAACGGCTGCGCCGAGCTGCTCGAACGCTTCTCTGCCCGCCTGGCTGCCGACCCCGCTGCTGAGATCCCGCCTTCCTCTGCAGGCGTTGCCGCTGCCGGCGCCTGTGGCGCACTCTTGCAGCCGGCTGCGGCTGCGCTGCTCGCCGCTCTCCCGGGCGATCCGGCGCTCGCGCCCAAGCCGGAAGGCTGGCAACGGCCCACGCGGGTGACGCCGGCACTGGTCGTCGATCTGCTGACAGCGCTGTGGCGTCTTGGCGACCTCGCGCCGGGCGAACGCGCCGTGGACCACCTGTTGGCCTGGCCCGAAACCTATGCTGCCGACGCCATCCTCGTTCCCGCCGCCTTGCGCCTGGCCGAACACGCCGGCGCTGTCCGCGACTGGGCACCAACCCGACGTCTCAAGGCCGTCGTGGTCGACCACCTCGACCAACGCATCGCCGAAGCGCTCACTGCCCCGGCGGACTTCACCCGCGCCAGCCAAATCGCCTGCGAGTGCAAATATTGCGCCGACCTCGCCGCCTTCCTGGCCGACCCGCTTCGCAAGACCTGGGTTTTCAAGGCCGCACAAGCGCACCGCAGCCACGTCGAAGACTCGATTCGCCGCCATCCTTGCGATGTCGATCAGGCCACCGAGCGCCGCGGCAGCCCGCACGCGCTGGTGTGCACCAAGAATCAGGCCAGCTTCGAGCGGCGACTGGCGCAGCGCAAGGCAGATCTCGCGAACAGGGCACGATTGACCTCGTCCGCGAAGATCTGACCGCCGAACACGGTGCGCCCTCGGGGATAGCCGCCCCGATGCGGTCAGGTCGGGATCAGGGCCGGCCGCCCGGGTCGGCTGTTCCGGAGATGCTCGCGGGCAACCCTGGTAACCGTCTCTCCTGCATTGCGGGAAACGATTTGACCGAGATGAGCGAGCGGGAACGGATGCAGGCGCCAGGAGTCTGGCGCCTGCGTTACGCACTAGCGCGCGCTCTTCCGCCGGCGAAACCCGGCCAGCCCGGCAAGTCCAAGTCCCAGAAGCGCCAGCGAAGCCGGTTCAGGGGTCGGATTGGGATTCGAACCCGGCCCAACGAGGGGCGCCACATCGTCGATGCCACTGAAACTGATGCCATTGGCGCTGGTAAAGAAGTTGAAGACGAAGTCTGGATCGGTAATGTCGTTCGACAGGCTGTAGTCGATGAAGGTGATGGCACTTGATCCGGCCACCAGCGCGTGCCCGAAGCCATCGACTGCGCCCTGATCGAAATCGCCGACACCGAAGACCGATCCGCTGGTCAGCAGGCCACTGCCATCAACTGCACTCATGGTGCCCGTGCGGCCAGCCCCGAACATCGTCATGAGGCCGGTAAACGGGTCGTAGATCAGGCCGTGCGCTGGTTGCACACTCGAGTGCAAGCGCGTGGTGACGCCCGTACCCAGATCGATCGTCCCCAGGTTGCCGAAGCCGTTGGGGCTGCCTTGAACGTAAAACACCGACCCGCCAGTCCCGAACGCCACCTGCGTCACACCGGTTTCATCGCCCAGGATGGGGGTAGTCGTGACACCGCTGCCGATGGGCAGACTCAGTTTCTTCAGTGCGCCGCCGAAGTCGCTGGTGTACACGGTAAGGTTGTTGGGGTTGAGCGTGAGGTGGTAACTCGGTGCCCCGGTAGCCTGACTGGCTACGGGTGCGCCCCCGGTGGTGACCTCATAAACACTGCCTGATCCCTGACCACCAATCAGGAGGTTGCCGTTGGGCGCAAAAATGATGCCGTCGGCGCCAGGGGTGCTGGCAATGTGGGTCGCGGCACCGAGACCGGCGACGTTGGTCGAGTCGTCGTAACTGAAGCCGATCTTCCAGACGTTGGCGCCGCCGGTGTAGTAGGTGTAGTACAGGTCGCCACTGAAAACCGTGGCCTGGGCTGTCCCGGCCAGAGCACTCGACACAGCCACCGCCGCCAACAAATTGAAAACCTTGTTATTGATAGGCATTTTGTATCCTCCGGTTGAATCAGGTGAGCGGATTGACGGATTCATCTTCAGTGGATGAAAGAGCGTCAAAGGCAGTCGAGCAAAATTCAGGCCTACAAAAACATTATCCGTATAAACATAATGTTAGCCAAACCTATTGCCCTTGCTGGGCATCGCTTGTAAGAATTTTCGACATCAACGAAACGCGTTAAGGCACAACGTAACTGGTTCTTGAGGACGCTGGCTGATAGTGGTGGGTTCGCGTATACGGGGAGGGTCAGAACCCGCGTCACACCTGTCCCGTATGCCCGCAGACTGCTGCGTCGCGGCATTTTGTCGCGGCCAACCTGAAAGCGGTCGCCGTCAGCCGGCGTGAATCTGGATGTTCTTGGGGTGGGTGTTCTTCGATCGCTTGATATAGATCTGGTTTTTCTTCGCTGTTT
>DPSD01000242.1 GCA_003538495.1 Accumulibacter sp. | reverse complement strand
AGCCGCTGTAGATGCCGTAGACGCTTGACAATGTCGCGGCCAGCACGGCGCGCATGATGAAAGCCGGGCGGCCGCCGAACTGCAGGATCGGTGGCAGGATGTCCGGCGTATTGGCAAAGAAGTTGCCGGTGAAATACTCCTTCATCTCGCCGCTGGTCAACTCGCTGACGTACTCGGTCAGGTCATGCTTGTGGTCGCGCCAGGTGAAGTAGGTGTAGGACTGGGCGAAACCGACTTTCGCCAACAAGCGCATCATCTTCGGTTTGGTGAAGGCTTCGGCCAGGAAGATGACTTGCGGGTGCTGCCGGTGCACTTCGCCGATCACCCATTCCCAGAACGGTACCGGTTTGGTGTGCGGATTGTCGACCCGGAAGGTGGTGACGCCCTTGCCAACCCAGAACAGGAAAATCTTGAGCATTTCCTGCCACAGCCCGGCGCGGTCGCTGGTCCCGAAATTGAGCGGGTAGACGTCCTGGTATTTCTTCGGCGGGTTTTCGGCGTACTTGATCGATCCATCGGGACGATGGAAGAACCACTCCGGATGCGCTGCAACATAAGGATGGTCGGGCGAACAATTCATCACATAATCGAGCGCAATCTCGATTTCCAACTCACGGCAGGTGGCGACAAACTGGTCCCAGTCGTCCCAGGTACCGAGTTGCGGCTCCAGCGCCATGTGGCCGCCGTGTTTGTTGCCGATCGCCCAGGGACTGCCGACGTCGCCTGGTACGGCAACCAGGCTGTTGTTCTTGCCCTTGCGAAAACTGTAACCGATGGGGTGGATCGGCGGCAGATAGACGACGTCGAAGCCCATCGCCTTGATGTCGTGCAAGCGACGGATGCTGTCCTGCAGGGTGCCATGCCGGTACGGCATGTTGCCTTGCGAACGCGGGAAGAACTCATACCAGGCGGCAAAACGGGTGATTGGCCGATTGACCATGATCGTCAGCGCTGGCGCCAGTTGATGGCCTTCGCTGCGATCGGGGTAGCTGGCCATCATGCCGCGCATGACCTTGCCGATGCCCAGATCAATGGCACCGCGCTGCTCGCCGGCAGCCAGCGCAGTTTCGATGGCCGCGATGATGCCCAGCATGCGGCTGAGATCCTCGCCCTGCGCCACGGCGGCCGACTTCTTGAGGATCACCAGACCCTCGAGCAGTTCGCTCCTGAGGTCTGCACCCGGTACGCTCTTCTTGCTGATTTCGTCCACCCACGACAGATATCTTTCGGCATACGCCTCGATCGTGTACTCCCAGCGACCGACCGTGGTGACCGTAAACTCACCGAACCAGCGGTCGTTGTCGCCCTGCGTCATCGCGCTTTCCTGCCATTCCTTGTCACCGACCTGGCGCGCCTTGAGCACGGCCGCCAGTTTGTCATGGCCTTCCTTGTAGATGTCGGCGCTGACGGTAACCTTCTCGCCGACGACGCGCTTGATGGGGAAACGGCCACCGACCACTTGCGGCTCGACCGCTTCGATGATCACACGAGGGTATTCTTTGGGAATCATCATCATTCTGCTCCTAAATCCTGATCCGGCCTGGCCGGAAGAGTGGAATCTGTAGGTGAAGACCGGTGCGCGCCAACAGCGCGCAGGCCGACGGAAGCGAGCCGATGGCGCGGCTGCCGTCGACACCCGCCGGCATCACTTCAGCAGCGAATCGTAGAGTTGCTTCGTTTGCTGCGCGATGCTCGACCAGCTGAAGACATCGCGGGCACGCTGCTGGCCTGCTGCGGCCATTGATTCGGCGAGTTCCGGGTTGTCGAGAATCTTGTTGATCGCAGCCGCCAGATCGCGTGAAAAGACATCCGGAACCACCGGCTCGAAGGGAGCCACGTGCAGTTGCTCCAGCGGCACCAGGTAGCCGGTGACGCCATCGACGACGACCTCCTTGATACCACCGACGGCACTCGCCACGACTGCGGTGCGGCAGGCCATGGCTTCGAGGTTGATGATCCCGAAAGGCTCGTAGATCGACGGGCAGCAGAACACCGTGGCATGCGAATAGAGCTGGATCGCCTCGTCCTTGCTCACCATCTCCTGTATCCAGATCAGGTTCTTGAAACCCTCCTGGCGAACACGCTTGACCGCGGCCTTCATCTCGGCCAGGATTTCGGGGGTATCGGGTGCGCCGGCGCAGAGGACGACCTGCGCGTCGGGGTTGATGTAATGGATGGCATTGACCAGGTGGACGATGCCTTTCTGACGCGTGATCCGGCCGACGAAGAGGACAATCGGCTTGTCGGGGTCGACCCCGTACTTTTCGAGGGCAGCGGTTTCGTCGGTCGGATGGTACTGGTCGACGTTGATGCCATTGTAGATCACCGTGATCTTCGCCGGGTCGATGTCGAAATGCTCGAGGATGTCGGCCTTGGTTCCCTCCGATACGGCGATCACTGCGTCTGCCATGCTCAGCGAGGTCCGTTCGATCCAGGACGACATGTCATAGCCACAGCCGAGCTGCTCGCGTTTCCACGGGCGCAGCGGTTCCAGCGAATGCACCGTATGCACCAGCGGAATGCCATAGAGGGTTTTTGCCAGGATACCGCCAAAGTGCGCGTACCAGGTGTGTACATGCA
>DPSD01000491.1:3179-4761 GCA_003538495.1 Accumulibacter sp. | reverse complement strand
GGATTAGGGGCGGACGTAACACCTGGACAGCCACCGGTCGCCGGTCAGCTTGCTGCAATCTCAAGTAGAATGTGGCGCCAGACAGTCCGAACAAACTCACGAGCACAGCGCATGCAACTGGCGGGAAGAAATATTGTCCTCGGTGTCACTGGCGGCATCGCCGCCTACAAGGCAGCCGAGCTGGTCCGCCTGCTGGTCAAGGAGGGGGCAAGCGTGCAGGTGGCGATGACCGAGGCGGCGACGAACTTCGTCACCCCGGTCACTTTCCAGGCGCTTTCCGGCAAGGCGGTGTTTACCGACCAATGGGATTCGCGCGTCGCCAACAACATGGCGCACATCGATTTGTCGCGTGCCGCCGACGCCTTGCTGGTCGCTCCGGGGTCGGCCGACTTTCTGGCCAAGCTGGCCAACGGGCTGGCCGATGACTTGTTGACCACGCTGATCCTGGCTCGCGACTGCCCGCTGCTGGTGGCGCCGGCCATGAACCGCCAGATGTGGGATAACCCGGCGACACGCCGCAACGTTGCCAGCCTGCGCAGCGACGGCGTGGTGATACTCGGGCCGGGCTGTGGCGACCAGGCTTGCGGCGAAACCGGGCCGGGGCGGATGCTTGAAGCGGCAGAAATCGTGGACGAAATAGTCGCCCACTTTCAGCCCAAACTGCTCGCCGGCAAACGCGTGCTGCTCACCGCCGGCCCGACCTTCGAAGCGATCGACCCGGTGCGCGGGATCACCAACCTGTCGAGCGGGAAGATGGGCTACGCGATCAGCCGCGCGGCACGCGAAGCGGGCGCCGAGGTTACCCTGGTCTCGGGTCCGGTCTGTCTGCCGTGCCCTAGGGGCGTTACCCGGATCGCCGTCACCAGCGCCCTGCAGATGCACACGGCGGTGCTGCGGCGTGCTGCCGACAACGACGTCTTCATCGCCGTCGCGGCGGTCGCCGACTACCGGCCGGCGCAGTTCATCGAGCAGAAGATCAAGAAGGCCCAGTGCCCAACCCCGCCGACCATCGAACTCGAGCAGAACCCGGACATCCTTGGCGAGGTGGCGGCGCTGCCGAGACCGCCTCTCTGCGTCGGTTTTGCCGCCGAAAGCGAAAAGCTGGCCGAGTATGCGGAAAGCAAGCGGCGCTGCAAGAAGATTCCGCTGATCGCTGGCAACCTGATCGGCGACGGTTTTGGTGGTGACCACAACACACTGGTCCTTTTCGACGACGACGGGCAGCATCCGCTGCCGCCAGCGCCCAAGATCGACCTGGCGCGCCAGTTGGTGGCCCGCATCGCGGCCTTGCTCGAGAAGCGTCCGTGCTAGGTGTAGCGGTCCCGATCGACGTCAAGCTGCTCGACCGACGGCTGCGTGACAATCCGCCGTGCTACGCCAGCGCCGGTTCGGCCGGTCTGGATCTGCGCGCCTGTATCGACGCGCCGCTGGAAATCGTGCCCGGCCAGACAGTGCTCGTTCCGACCGGGGTGGCGATTCACCTCGCTGACCCGGGATTGGCGGCGATGATCCTGCCACGCTCCGGGCTGGGGCACAAACACGGGATTGTTCTCGGCAACCTGGTCGGGCTGATCGACTCCGA
>DPSD01000491.1:575-2888 GCA_003538495.1 Accumulibacter sp. | reverse complement strand
AGATCATGGTGTCGACCTGGAATCGCGGTACGGCGCCGTTCACGCTGCAACCGCTCGATCGCCTGGCCCAACTGGTGGTCGTGCCGGTATTGCGGATGGCTTTCAACGTTGTCGAGGACTTCGCCGCCAGCACGCGTGCCGACGGTGGCTTCGGCAGTACCGGTCGCGCCTGAGCGGCTTGCCCGCTAGCGCTGGCTGTCGCCGCTTGCCAGCAGCGCAGCAGCGACGACCAAGGCGAGGAAGGCGAAGACCGACCAGTTGGCCATCGACAACCCGAGGAACAGCCAGTCCTTGCTCGAACAGAAGCCGGTCGCCATGAACATCGCCGGCCAGCGCACGCCAAACCAGTCGACGATCTGCTCGATCAGGGTGGGCTCGCCAAAACCGCAGGCCATGCTCGCCTCGGGATAGAACTGCAGCCAGCTCTGGTAGGCGGCGGTGGCCAGTCCGCCGACCGCGGTCAGGCCGACGAGAACGCCCCACAGCCGCCACCATCCCGGCAACAGCACGCCGCACGAGGCGAAAAGGGCAAGCAGGAGATAGAGCAGCCGCTGAAAGATGCACAGGGGGCACGGCTGCAGGTTCATCACTTCGCCAATCGCCACGCCGCTGGCTGTCAGGCCAGCCGAAGCCAACGCCAGCAGGGCAAATCGGGTCCGCAGCGACAGACGCATCTGCGCGGCGAATCAGGTGAGTACGTAGCTGCGCAAGCGCATCGAGAGGTCCTGCAACTGGCGGACCCCCGAATTTTCGGCGCGCTCGCACCAGTCCTGCAGCGTCTTGAGGAGGTGCTCGCGCGACGCATTCGAGCGTTCCCAGATCGCGACCAGTTCCTGGCGCATGGCGTAGAGCGTGCGTAGCGCGCGGCTCTCCCCGCGCAATGTTTCGAGTCGGCCGCGCAACTCGTCCGGGACAGCGCCGGCGTCTTCTGCCAGCCAGGGCTTCAGGCCCTTGAACCGGGCACCGTCCTGACGCTTGCCGATTTCCTCGCGGTAGGCCTGTTTCAGCGACTGGGTATAGCGCGAAAGGAGGTCGTAGCGATTGGCGATCACCGCCTGCAAGGTGTCGAAGTCGACCACCGGTCGCAGCGTCCCCAGGCGCGGTCGGGGCGCCACCTTCTTGACCCTGGCCAGCTGCAGCGCGGCCAGCAGGCGGATATAGAACCAGCCGATATCGAATTCGTACCAGCGGTACGACAACCTGGCCGAGGTCGGAAAGGCGTGATGGTTGTTGTGCAGTTCCTCGCCACCGATCAGGATGCCCAGCGGCGAGATGTTGGTGCTGGCGTCGGCGGTGCTGAAATTCCGGTAGCCCCAGAAATGCCCGAGCCCGTTGATCACCCCGGCCGCCCAGAACGGAATCCAGGCGACCTGTACGCTCCACAGCAGCGGTCCGGCAAGCACCCCGAAGACGGCTACGTCGATGGCCAGCAGGATCATCACGCCGAGTTTGTGCCACGGGGTGTAGAGGTGATTCTCGATCCAGTCGTCCGGCGTACCATGGCCGTAGCGCCCCAGCGTCTCGGCGTTCCTGGCTTCCCTGACGTAGAGAAAGACGCCCGCCCACAGCACCCGATGGATACCGTAAACCTGCGGGCTGTGCGGGTCTTCGGTGGACTCGCACTTGGCATGATGTTTGCGATGGATCGCCGCCCATTCCTTGGTTATCATGCCGGTAGTCAGCCACAGCCAGCAACGAAAGAAATGGGCCACCAGCGGGTGCAGGTCGAGCGCGCGATGGGCCTGATGCCGGTGCAGGAAGATGGTCACCGAGGCAATGGTCACGTGCGTCAAAGCCAGTGCGGTCAGCAGGTAAGCCCACCAGGGCCAATCGACTAATCCAGCGTACATTAATCACTCTCTAAGGATGCAACCGAAGATTCTAAGGCAATAAGCGGCGCCGCGCCAAACAACGATCGACAGCACGGCAAAACGACCAGGCTGGCAGGCGTTGTTTAGTTCCGCAGGCCGATCAGGGGCTGTTTGCCGCCGCCGACGTTTATCCGCCACCGACAAGCGACTATCATTGGCCCATGAAGACACGAATCCTGCTGGTCGAGGACGATCAGCGCCTCGCCGAACTGACCGCCGAGTACCTGCGCAAGAATGACCTGGAAGTGACGATCGAGTCGCATGGCCGTGCGGCTGAGGCGCGCATCGTCGATGAGCGGCCCGATCTGGTCATTCTCGACGTGATGCTGCCGGGCAAGGACGGCTTCGAGATCTGTCGCGCCGTTCGCGCCCGCTACCGCGGGGTGATCCTGATGCTGACCGCACGCGACGAGGACTTTGACCAGAGACTTTTCGATCTGCC
>DPSD01000491.1:0-240 GCA_003538495.1 Accumulibacter sp. | reverse complement strand
GCGCCGACGACTACATTGCCAAGCCGGTGCAGCCGCGGTTGCTGCTGGCGCGGATCAAGGCTCTGCTGCGACGGGCACCGACGACCCCAGGCAGCGGCGCGGGCGAAAACGCGGCAGCGAGCGGCGGCACCCATTCCGAACTCGCCTTTGGCAGCTTCCGCATCAGTCAGGCGACGCGCAGCGCCCATCTTGGCAGCGATGGCATCGACCTGACGACCGCCGAATTCGATCTGCTGTGGC
>DPSD01000561.1 GCA_003538495.1 Accumulibacter sp. | reverse complement strand
GCACCCGTGCGGCGAATCAGCAAGACGGCGGTTTCCGCTTCTGCAGCGGTCTCGACAGGCGCCTGACGCCGCTGGAGCGCAACGCCTGGCAGGTGTTCCGCCTGCAGCTCAACGACGACGGCGTGACCGCCTTTCCCACCTACGACCAGCTCCGCCCCTATCTGGCGTCCATGCCCTGTGCGGCGCAAGCCTCGCACGAGACCGTGGCGCGCGCCTTGACGCTGCTGCGGCTGACGCGCTGGCTCAGCCTGGTGCGGCGGCGGCGCGATCCCAAGACCGGCCGCATCCAAGGCAACCTCTATGTGCTGCACGACGAACCGCTGTCACCCTTCGAGGCGTTGCAGCTCGACCCGGACTACCTGGGCCTGGTAAGCCAGGCGCTCACGCACGCGGCGAAGGCGGTGCAGGTCGTGGGCATGAACACGCTGCGAGAGATCGCCGAAGACCCTCTGCTCAGCGGGCGCACGCTGCCGACCCGCCTGCAAGTGCTGGCGCAGCGCATGGCGCGGCATGGCTGGACGACGCCAGGTTATCCACAGGAGGGTGCGGACCACGAATCCGAAGAAGGCCAGGAAGCCCTTCTTCGGAATGCTGCGCGCCCGTCTTCGGAATCCGAAGCAGGGCCGAAACCCGCGCCGGACGGCTCTCTTCGGATTCCGAAGGAGGACCGTACAGTACGTAATGATCGTATAAATGAAGTACGTACAGTACCGCGCGCGAGGGCCTTGCAGAACCTGCGGCTGCCCGAGCGTTTCCTGCGCTTGAAGGACGAGCAGCAGGCCGGCGCGCTCGTGGCGCTGCAGCAGGTGGACGAGGCGCAGCGGCAGGCCGTTCTCGACGAGTGGGCGGCACGCTGCCGCAACAGCGCGGTACGCAACCCGGCCGGCTACCTGTTCGGCATCATCCAGAAGGCGATCCGCGGGGAGTTCAAGGCCTGGGCCGGAGAAGGTGCATCGACGCCGCCAGCGCCCCCGTCACCTGCGCCATCGTCACCGCCGGCATCCCGTGCCACAGACCCCGAGGTGGCACGTGCCTACCTGGCAGAGCTCCGAGAAGCCTTGCGTGATCGCTGATGTTGACTATCCCCAGGGGATAGCTGGAACAAACACCCTTCCGCCGTGTTCGATTGCCGCCCGCCGAACCACCGGCGAAACTGTCGCCTGTGAATCAGATGAGGACAGCCACGCACGAGCCCGGCCGACGATGGACATGACGACTTCCCCCGCCACAAACGCACTGCAACCACTGCAGCGAGACGTTCAGCGCTTGCTGGGCAGATGCCTGTTGCGCCTCCAACAATACGAGCGCCTCATGAAAGCCATCGTGGCGCACCACGAGATTTCGGGCCCGGCGCATTCGCTGGAGGCCGTTCGCGCAGCGCGGATCGAAGATGCCGCGACCAAGACCCTGGGCACGTTGGTCGGACAACTGTTTGGCTCGTATGTCGTCACCGATGGAAATGGTGGCGAGGAACACGACGACGATCTCCCCGGCGACGTGATTTCCTTTCGCACGCGCGTGCAACTGAGCCTGTCTGCGCAGGGCTACGCCAAGACCCAGGCCGACCTCAAAGACCTGGTATCGCTGCGCAACACCCTGGTGCACCACTTCATCGACCAGCACGATCTATGGACCGTGGACGGGTGCCGCGCTGCACAGGACGAACTCGGTTCCGCCTACACGCGCATCGATCAACACTTCGAGCAGCTGCGCGGCTGGGCCGAGCACATGGATCAGGCGCGGCGCCTGGCAGCGGAATTCGTCCAGTCGGATGTGTTCCACGACCTGGTGGTCAATGGCATTGCGCCGGACGGCACGGTGGACTGGCCGGCCGCCGGCATCGTTCGCGCGCTGCGCGAGGCCGCCGCGCAGTTGGCCGTCGAGGGCTGGACACCCATCGCCGCCGCTGGCCGCTGGATCGCGGACCGACATCCCGAGCAGCTTCCAGCCAAGTACGGCTGCAGCAGTTGGCGGCAGGTGGTGCACGAGTGCCGCCTGTTCGAGCTTCGCTACCGTGAGGTGGAGGGGCAACGGGCCGCCTGGTACAGACCTCGCGAGGCATAGCCCCGCAACGCGGTTTCACCTCCGCGAGCCGCGAACAACTCCGCCGAGCTATCCCCAGGGGATAGCCGGCACACACAGCCTTCCGTGCGGAACAAACCGGGCACGCATGGGCTGCGGTTTGTTGACTGACAGCCTTCCGGCCGATGCCGATGCTGGCGACTCGCCCCTTCACCGCGAGTCGCTCCCATGGCCAACGAACGCACCGAACCCCTGCAACTGAATCTCGGATCGCTGCGCAGCGCGATGTCGCTGACGCTGCACACGCACCACGCTTCGCGCATCTGGCACGGCCGCGCGCCGACCGAGGGGCGCCCCGGCATCATCGGTCTCAACGGCTTCATCGGCGCCATGAACAAGATGAAGCGCGGCGCCGAGCAGGACGACCCGTACTCGGACTGGTGGATGTTGCGGATCGAGGACAAGCTCGCCGACACCAAGACCCGTCTGCAGACCCTGCGCGAACAGGTGGATCAGGCCTTGGCCGACGTGCCAGCGGCGCTGTCGCTGGGCGAGAACATGAACGTGCAGCCGGTGAAGCTGCCGCTGTTCGTGAACGCCCAGCTCGGCTTCATGGCGGTGTACCTGCTGGCCGACTACGACGACCTGGCACGCAAGCTCATCCTGGCGCACCACACGGCGCTGATCGACCGCAGCACCTTGGAGCGCTGGCTCAATGATGGCGCGCACGCGCTGCGCAGCCTGTTCTCGCTGGCCCAGCAGTACCGCTACTCGGGCACGACGCGCGACGACTTCGCGGCGAAGAACGCGGCGGCGCGAGCGGCGTTGGAGAAGTTCGGCGAGCTGCCGCAGGACGTGCTGGAAGGCACGCGCCGCTCGCGCTTCGCGCCACCGATCGCGCGGCGGTCGAACAAGCCCGGCACGCCGCCTGCTGCGCCTGCCATCGTGCCCGATGCGCAGGCTCCCACGGGTGGCGCAGCCGATGGTGCCGCGGGCGATGAGGGTGCTGGCGCATGACAGCATCGCCCCCTATCAGCCACTCCACGCGCTTCGTGGCGCTGGAACAGGCGGACTTCCAGCGGCTGGAACACGCAGGCTACCTAAAAGGCCTTTTACAGCCTTTTAAGGGTAAGGGGAGTCTGGAGACCTGGGCCAGCCAGTGCGCAGCGCTGCGCGACGACGTGATTGGCCTGGCGCAGCGGCGCGTGCTGCCCCAGGCGCGCGCCTATCCATTCAGTCTGCTCGACGTGCAACTGGCCCAGCAGGCCACTGGCGCAGGGACGACCTTCCTGCGCTGGCGCAACCTCGACCGTTCCTCCATGGGCGTGGCGTTGTGGGAGGCCCTGCTGGCCAACCCCGCGACGCCGGCCTCGCTGATCGACGAGCTGTACGCGATCGAACTGCAGCGCATCGTGCTGAACATGCAGATCAGCCTGACCCACAGCATCGCTCGCCAAGCCCAGGAATGTGCCAGCAAGGCCGCGCAGGCCGAAGCGGCTTACCTGCGGCGCGTCCACGGGCATACCGCGTCCGTTCCACCCACCACCAAGGAGTCACCATGAGCACGCACTTCGTCGGCGAGGGCAACATCGGTTCTGCGCCGGACTACCGCGAATTTCCGAACGGCAACGACGAGCCGCGCCGGCTGCTTCGCCTGAACGTCTACTTCGACAACCCGATCCCGAAGAAGGACGGCGAGTACGAAGATCGCGGCGGCTTCTGGGCGCCCGTGGAGCTGTGGCACCGCGACGCCGAGCACTGGAAGACGCTGTACCAGAAAGGTATGCGGGTGCTGGTCGAGGGCCGCACCGTGCGCGACGAATGGGAGGACGCCGACGAGAACGAGCGCGTGACGTTCAAGGTCGAGGCGCGGCGCGTGGGCATCCTGCCGTACCGCATCGAGTCGGTGGCGCTCAGCACCAAGCCGGCCGGCGGACAGTAATTCGCCCATCGCCGTTCCCCCGAGGGCGGCTGTAGCAATCGTCATACGCCCGCGATGCACCAGCGAGCTATCCCCAGGGGATAGCTCCAAGGTCGTCCACGGAGTTCCAGTCGCCCTCCCGAAACGACGCTTTTGCTGTGCCAGCTCCCGCGGTCTATGCGCACCGCGGCGGCAACGGACCGCCTGCCGATCACAAAGCGGTATCTGCATCAATCGGCTTCCTTGCTGCCGGCATCTCCTGACCCTGCCAAGCTGACGCCCATCCGATGAACCGCACATTTCCAAGGAGGCTTCATGCGCGTGTTCCTGTGCGAGAAGCCGTCCCAGGGCAAGGACATCGCCCGTGTGCTGGGCGCCGATCAACGCGGCAACGGCTGCTACAGCGGCGCAGGTGTCGTCGTGACCTGGTGCATCGGTCATCTGGTGGAGGCGGTTCCGCCCGAAGGCTACGGCGAACAATACAAGCGCTGGGCCATCGAGCAACTGCCCATTCTTCCCGAGCGTTGGCGTGTCGAGCCCAAGGCGGCGACCGCGGCGCAATTCAAGGTCGTGCAGCAGCTCGTCGCCAAGGCGGGCGAGCTGGTGATAGCGACCGACGCCGACCGCGAGGGCGAGATGATCGCCCGCGAGATCATCGACCTGTGCGGCTACCACGGGCCGATTCAGCGCCTGTGGCTGTCGGCGCTCAACGATGCGTCGATCCGCAAGGCGCTGGGTGCGCTCAAGCCGTCCGCCGAGACGCTGCCGCTGTATTTCTGCGCACTCGCCCGATCGCGCGCCGACTGGCTGATCGGGATGAACCTGAGCCGCTTGTTCACACTGCTGGGGCGCCAGGCCGGCTATACCGGCGTGCTGTCGGTGGGGCGCG
>DPSD01000559.1:5700-5880 GCA_003538495.1 Accumulibacter sp. | reverse complement strand
GGCTGGCTTCCTGGAACACGTAGCCCAGCGGGCGCTGGTGGGTTGGCCGGAACACCGCGTCGTCCTGCCAGGTCTCGCCGTTGACTGCGAGCCTGCCGCCGGCGACGCGTTCGAGCCCGGCGATGGCGCGTAGCAATGTGGTCTTGCCGGAGCCCGAATGGCCGAACAGGGCGGTGACGC
>DPSD01000559.1:0-5430 GCA_003538495.1 Accumulibacter sp. | reverse complement strand
TGGCCGAACAGGGCGGTGACGCCCTGTCCGGGCAGGGTGAGATCGACATCGAGCGAGAAGCCGGGATAGTCGAGCTTGAAACGGGCGTGGATGGCCGGGCGGGCAACGGTCTTCATACGCGTCGCCCCGTCGGGTTCAGGGTGTAGAGCAGCAGCAGCACGACGAAGGAGAAGGCCACCATGCCCGCCGAGAGCCAGTGCGCCTGGGCGTATTCGAGCGCCTCGACGTGGTCGTAGATCTGCACCGAGACCACGCGGGTCCTGTCCGGGATGTTGCCGCCGATCATCAGCACGACGCCGAACTCGCCGACGGTGTGGGCGAAGCCGAGCACGCTGGCGGTGAGGTAGCCGGGCCGCGCCAGCGGCAGCACGACGCTGAAAAAGGTGTCGAGCGGCGAAGCGCGCAGCGTGGCCGCGGCTTCCAGCGGCCGCTCGCCGATGGCCTCGAAGGCATTCTGGATCGGCTGCACCACGAAGGGCAGCGAATAGAACACCGAGGCCACGACCAGGCCGGCGAAGGTGAAGGGCAGCACGCCCAGTCCCAGCGCCTGGGTCAGCTGGCCGACCGGTCCCTGCGGCCCCAGCATCACCAGCAGATAGAAACCGATCACCGTCGGCGGCAATACGATGGGCAGGGCCACCACGGCACCCACCGCGCCTTTCCACGCCGAGCGGGTGCGCGCCAGCCACCAGGCGATCGGCGTGCCGAAGAACAGCAGCAGCACCGTGGTCACGATCGCCAGCTTCAGCGTCAGCGCAATCGCCGCAAGATCGGTATCGCCCAGCATGCCCTGCCTCCCAGTCTGTTTTACAGATCGTACCCGTAGGACTTGATCACCGCGCGCGCCTGGTCACTCTTCAGGAACCTGACGAGCGCGGCGGCGGCCGGATTGTCCTTGCCCTTCGCCAGCACCACGGCGTCCTGGCGGATCGGGCTGTGCAGGCTGGGCGGCACGATCCAGGCCGAGCCGTTCTTGAGCTTGCCGTCCGCATAGACCTGCGAGAGGGCAACGAAACCGAGCTCGGCGTTGCCCGTGCTGGTGAACTGGTAGGCCTGGGCGATGTTCTCGCCCTGCACGAACCTGCCTTCGACACTGGAGAGCAGTCCCATCTTCGTCAAGGCCTCGACGGCCGCCGCACCGTAGGGCGCCAACCTGGGATTGGCGATGGCGAGATGGGCGAACGTCCCTTTCTTCAGCACCTCGCCATTGTCGTCTACGTAACCGGGCCGGGCCGACCAGAGCGCCAGTTGGCCGATGGCGTAGGTGAAGCGGCTACTGCCGACAGCAACCCCCTCCTTTTCCAGTTTTGCCGGGGTTTCGTCGTCCGCCGCGAGAAAGATATCGAACGGCGCGCCGTTCTTGATCTGGGCGTAGAACTTACCGGTGGACCCGAACGACAGGGCCGCCTTGTGGCCGCTGTCCTTCTCGAATTCGGCCGCAATCTTCTGCATCGGCGCGGTGAAGTTGGCGGCGACGGCAACCTGGACCTCCGCTGCGTGGAGCGACGTGGACAGACCCATGGCGAACAGGGCAGCGAACAGGAGGGGAAGACGCGTTTTCATAGTGGACTCCTAAGTAAAGGAAAAATGAATTCAGCCGGCGACGGCCAGGATGACGTGGGAGGCCTTGATCAGGGCGCAGGCGCGCGCGCCGACCTTGAGGCTGAGGGCATGGATGCTGTCGTTGGTGACGATGCTGGCGACGGTCTTGCCGCCTGCCAGTTCGATGATGACTTCGGCATTGACCGCGCCCTCCTGGCAGCGCACCACGGTGCCGCACAGGCGATTGCGGGCGCTGGTCCTGAGGCTGTCGTCGGTGGTCAGGATCACCCACGGCGCCTTGATCAGGGCATAGGCTTCGACGCCGGGCTGGAGGTCGAGGTGATCGACGCTGTCGTGGGTGATGATGGCCGCCAGCTGCTCGCCGCCACCGATGTCGAGGATCACCTCGGCGTTGACCGCGTCTTTTTTCACGGTCGTCACCTTGCCGAGAAACTGGTTGCGGGCGCTGGTCTGCATGTCGAATCTCCTGATGAGTTGGTAGTACTGGTCGAAGTCGCCCATGACGCGGTTGAGCTGGGCGAGCACGCGCTCCCGCTCCTTCTCCAAGCGACGGTAGGCGGCCACCACGCGGCGGCCGTATTCGGTAAGCGTGTTGCCGCCGCCGTGCTTGCCGCCGGTCTGACGGGCCACCACGGGCTGCTCGGACAGGTTGTTCATCGCCTCCACCGCCTGCCAGGCAGCCTTGTAGCTCATGCCCATGGCATTGGCGGCCGCCGAGATCGAGCCCGACGCGTCGATGCGTTCCAGTAGTTCCAGGTGGTCCCAGCGGCGTCCGCGCGCGGTCGGGAAGCGCGGCAGGTTCGCGGGGACAGCAGGTGCATTCATCGGGGTCTCCATTCGTTATTACCTTTGACTACATAACGGCAGCCAAAAAAAGGCGGCCTGACGGGCCGCTCATTCCTCGTCCATCCACGCCAGCACCACGCCGATCGCCACGTCGGGATCGTTGGTCAGCGTCAGGCAGTGTTCGCTGCCGTTGACCAGATAGACGTTGAAGCCGGGACGCTCCAGCGCCGGCGACAGGCGCGCCGGGATGTCGTCGTCGCCGCACAGCGTGAAGTGCAGGCCGGGCCACCGGCCGCGCAGGAAATCCAGCGTGGTGTCGTCGAGGAACTGGAATTCCGACGCCGCGTCGGCGATATGGGACAAGGTGTCGCGCGGAATCATGCATCGGCCTCCTCTTCTTCCTCGGCGAACCTGGCCAGGCTTTGCGCCTCGACGCCGAGGATCTTCGCCAGCCAGGGCGGCGGCGCATCGAGGATGGACTGCAGGCGGGCGATGACCTCGCGCGCCGGGCCGGTCTGCGGATACTTCATCGGATGCACGCCGGCCCGCACGATCTTGGCGGCGGCTGGGCCGCCCACCGACTGCACGTAGACGATCTGGCAGTCGCCGACCAGCGCGGCGCGGGCGGCGTTCTTGTCCTCGGCGAGGTCGGCCTCCAGCGTGGGGCGCACCGCCACCAGCCGGATCTCGTCCTTGCTCAGCTGATAGATGAGGAAACGCAGGGCGGAACCGAAATGCCCGTCCAGGTTCTCGTCGGTGTTCGATGCCACGGCGACGCGCAGGCTGCCGGGCATGTCGCCCTCGGCGTAGGCTTCGACGGCCGGCAGGCTATCATCCTGGTCGACATCCTCGCCCCACAGATAGCGTACGGCGAGCTTCAGGGCTTCCATGTCGACGTCGGTTTCGATCGAGGTTTCCACCGTTTCCTCGGCCGACAGCGCCTGCTTGAGGTCGGTGACGGTGAGGCCGGACAGCTTGTTCTCGTTGACCGGCAGGCCAAGTTTCTTCACGACCCACTGCGTGAATTGACGGACATCCACGCCTTCGAGTACGCGCGCGGCGAGCGCGATGCGCAGTGCTGCGCCCTGGGTGATGGTGGTCATGTCGCGTGCTCCTTGTTCAAGCGGGGCGGGGAAACCCCCGCCCCGGTTATGCCGGTCAAGCCACCAGCGGGACGATGCAGTTGTCGATCGGACAGAGCTGGACGCACTTGGGCGAGTCGTAGTCCCCGTCGCACTCGGTGCAGGTATCGGCGTTGATGATGTACACGCCCTTCTTGGTGCGAATGGATGCCGTGGGGCAGTCCGGTTCGCAGTCACCGCAGGCGGTGCAGAGTTCGGCAACGATTTTGAGTGCCATGATGCTTTCCTTTCAGTTCATTCCGCCGCGTCCATGCGCCGTGCGCGTACCGAGATCGGCAGCTTGGGCGGTGCGGGCATGGGGTCGACGTAATAGGCGCCGCCGTTGTTGAGCTTGATCTCCCCGCCCCACTTGTCGGCCTGGTCGAACTCCATCGAGGTGATGGTGTCCTCCAGGTCGCGCTTGGGCAGATAGAAGACATACTCGCCTGCGGCACCGCGTCGAATCATGATGTTGGCCATAGTCGGTTTCCAGTGAGCAGTAAGCGGTGAGCAGTGAGCGGAGGGGCAGTGACTGCTAACCGCTCCCCGCTCACCGCTCCCCCGCGTCAGCGGATGAGGTCGTAGTTGTAGTCCGTCGTCCCCATGCCGCGGGTCTCTTCGTCCAGACGCTCCAGCACCGCGTTCACCAGGGTGGTGAGCATGTACATGGCGCCCTCGTATCCCAGGGTGGTCATGCGATGCAGATGGTGGCGGTCGAAGATCGGGAAGCCCATGCGGATCAGCGGCACCTCGAACTCCTTGCCCTTGTGCAGGGTGTCGCGCTGGATGAACTTGCCGTAGCTGTTGCCGATGATGAAGTCGGGCTTGTCGGTGAACACCAGCGAACGCAGGTGCCACAGGTCGGCGCCGGGATAGGTCTTGCAGTTCACGCCGTAGGGCGAGGCTTCAAGAATCTTCTTCATCGCCTTGTCCCACTTCTTGGAACCGTTGTTGCAGACGATGTGCACCGGCTCGGCGCCCAGCTCCAGCAGGAACTTGACCATGCCCATGACGAAGTCGGGATCGCCGTAGAGGGCGAAGCGCTTGCCGTGCAGCCAGGTGTGACTGTCGGTCATCATGTCGACCAGGCGGCCGCGTTCCTTGACCAGCGACTCGGGGATCGGCTTGCCGGTGACCTCGCTTACCTTCATCAGCCACTCGTCGGTCCACTCCAGGCCCATCGGGATGTCGAGCTTGGGCACGTCATGGTTCCAGGTGTTCTCGACCAGCTTCTTGGTCTTTTCGAGCTGCATCGGCTGCAGCAGGAAGGTGTTGATGGCGTTCGGCGCATCCTTCACCTCGTCCTGCGTGGTGCCGCCGGAGTACATGCGGAACTGGCCGTCGGCCGGGGTATCCAGCACTTCGGTCGGGTCGGACAGCATGGTGTGCTCGACGCCCATCTCGTTCAGCATGCGATGGATGACGCGGAAGTTGCCCAGGTAGGTCTCGAAGCCCGGCACGATGTTGATCTTGCCGTTCTTGCCGACTTCCTTGCCTTCCATGTGGTTGAGCGTGAAGTAGCGGGCGATGCCTTCGAACATGTTGTCCCAGCCGGTGACGTGGCTGCCGACGAAGGAAGGCGTGTGGGCGAAGGGCACCGGGTATTCCTGCGGAATATGGCCTTCCTTCTTGCTGTTGTTGATGAAGGCGTTGAGGTCGTCGCCGATCACTTCCGCCATGCAGGTGGTGGACACCGCGATCATGTCCGGCTTGTACAGCGCCTTGGCGTTTTCCAGACCGTCGAACATGTTCTTCTGGCCGCCGAACACCGCCGCGTCTTCGGTCATCGAATCGGACACGCAGGCGATCGGCTCCTTGAAGTGACGGTTGAAGTAGGTGCGGAAGTAGGCCACGCAGCCCTGCGAACCGTGCACGTAGGGCATGGTCTTCTCGAAGCCCAGCGCGCACAGCACGGCGCCGAGCGGCTGGCAGGCCTTGGCCGGATCGACGGTCAGCGCCT
>DPSD01000702.1:11227-22727 GCA_003538495.1 Accumulibacter sp. | reverse complement strand
TGATCATCATCGGCAGTCAGATTCCGAAGTTTCTGGGGGTTTTCGGCGGCCACTCATTGTGGCGGGCGCTGATCTCGCCGGAACTCTGGCAGTGGGAGGGCGCGGTCATCGGCGCGGTGACGATGGCGGTGATGGTCGGCGCACCGTACGTCACGCGCGTCGTTCCGGCGGCCATTCTCGGCTTGCTGGCCGGGGTGCTGACGTATTTCGCGCTGGCCTATTCGGTCGATGAGACGATGTTGGTGGTCGAGGGGAACAAGCTGATCATCGGTCCGCTTGGCGGAACGGCGTCAAGCATGCTGGAGGCGATCACCGGCCGTTGGCGGGAAATCGGTGACCTCAAGCTCAGCCAGATCGGCAGCCTGTTCGGACCAGCAATCACCCTTGCGGTGCTGTTGTCGATCGACACGCTGAAGACGGCGGTGGTCCTCGACGCCTTGACCCGGAGTCGCCACGATTCCAACCGCGAGCTCGTCGCCCAGGGTCTCGGCAACGTCGCTTCGGCGTGTGTCGGCGGCATGCCTGGAGCCGGGCAGATGGGGGCGACGATGGTCAATCTGGCCAGCGGCGGGCAGACCCGTGCGTCGGGGATCTTTGAAGGCGTGCTGTCGCTGATCGCGTTCCTTGTCCTGGGAGCGTTCATTGCCTGGATCCCGGTGGCGGCATTGGCCGGCATCCTGATCGTCGTCGGTTTCCGGATGATCGACCGGCACAGCTTCCATCTGCTGGCGTCGCCGTGGACCGTGCTGGATTTCGTGGTGATCGTGGTGGTGGTGGGCGTGGCGGTGGGTTACAGCCTGATCGCCGCGTCGGGTGTCGGGATCGCGCTGGCGATGCTGCTGTTCATCCGGGAGCAATTGGGCAGCACGATCATCCGTAGCAAGCTCGATGGCAGCCAGCGGTTTTCGAAACGGGTACGCCTGGGGCAGGAAATGGAACTGCTGGTGAAAAATGGCGACCAGACGGCGATCCTCGAACTGCAGGGGAGCTTGTTCTTCGGTACCAAGGACCAGTTGTATTCCGCACTGGAGCCGGAGTTGGCCAAGCGCACCTACATTCTGCTCGACATGCGGCGCGTGCAGTCGGTCGACGTCACGGCGGTGCATTTGCTGAGCCAGATCAGGGACTCGCTGATCGAACGTAACGCCTTTCTGATCTTCAGCAACTTGGCCCGGACGCTCCCCAATGGCAGGAATATTGCCGAGCTCTTCGATCAGATGGAACTGACGACCATGACCGAACATGTCAAGGTCTTTCCGAACATCGATGACGCGGTCGAGTGGATTGAAGACGAGATCCTGGGCGAACACCTCAAGGAGGCGCTCGACCTGCCGCCGCTCGAGGTGTACGAGCTCGACATCTTCAAGAATCACAAGGAAGATACCCTGATTACGCTGATGGAATGCCTTGAACGGCGCTCGGTGCCGGCGGGCACGAAGGTCTTCTCGCTTGGCGACGTCGCCGATGAACTGTACCTGATCCGCAAGGGCGCAGTCCGGATCACCTTGCCGGTCGAGGGAACAGCCGACGGACATCACACCTTGACCTATGGGCGCGGCGACTTTTTCGGTGGTATTGCCTTCATTGCCGGGACGAGCCGCTTCAACGACGGCACGGCCGTGGACGACACGGAACTCTTCGTCTTGCGGCGAGAGCAGTTCGAAAGGCTCAAGGAGGAACACAAGCGGCTGGCCTTCCAACTCCTCGAAGCGGTCGCCAAGGTGCTGGCTTTGAGGTTGCGTTACTCCGACAAGGAGCTGATGGCGATGCAGGATTAGGGCGACAGGAATCGACATCAAGTCAAAGAGCATGGACCATGGACTACGAGATGTTTGGCGAGGCACGGGGCTGCTTCCGGCTGTCGGCTCCGTTGGCGTGGTTGCGACTTGTGGCGCCGGGCCGAGAGCGTCGCCCGTCGCTGGTCCGTGCCATAGTTCCCGGCCTCTTTCGCCGTTGTGGGGGGAATTGGTCTATTATTCCCGGCACCAAGGTGGCCGCGAGCGGCCCCAACTCGAGGGAGAACAACAATCATGTTCCAGCACATCTTGCTGCCGACGGATGGAAGCCAGCTGTCGAGAGAAACCGCCGAGCGAGCGGTGGCGTTTGCCAAGGCGGGCAATGTCAAGATCACGGCCTTGTACGCCAAGGCGATTGGTCAGCCATCGGAAGATTACACGGACCTGGTGCATCCGGCCGCAGTCGACCGCCTGCTTTCTCGTGCCGAAGGGAAATCGAAGGAGTATCTCGGTTTCATCAAGAAACTCTGCAAGGACGCCGGGGTCGAGTGCACCGCTCTCGCGGTGGTCAGCGATACCCCGTGGGAGGCGATCATCAAAGCCGCAGAGGACAACAACTGCGACCTGATCTTCATGGCCAAGAACAGCCGCGGGGGTCTGTCCTCGCTGCTGGTCGGCAGTGAAACGTACCGGGTCTTGACGCACTCAAGTATTCCCGTCCTCGTTTTTCGTGCCCCCGGGTTGGCAGCGAGTGAACGCAAGGCGAAAGAAAAGGCCAGGGAAAAGGATAAGAAGAAGGCCTGAGCGACAAGTCGGTCGGGATAGGTGACTCATTCCGCCGGCCCCCGGACACGGCGCGCTACGCCGTGTTCGCGGCGCAAGTTGGCTACTCGTGGCCGTACAGTCGTACAATCCCGTCACTACGTCTTGCCAGGAGCCGCCAAGCGCCCCCGGCCTTACAGACAGCGTATCACCTCGCTTGGGGTCTGGCAGCAAGTGGATTGCTGTCAGAACATTTGACAAGGAGATTTTCGATGCTGCGTCAAACTGTCCTGGCTTTGGCCCTTGCCGTTCTCGGATCTGCCGGCGTCGCGGCGGCAGGGCCATCCGGGACTCCCGCCGAAGCCAAAGCGATGCTCGAAAAGGTGGTCGTTGCCCTGAAGGCCGACAAGGCCAGGGCGCTCGTAATGTTTACCAAGGGTGAAGGCGGTTTCATGGATCGCGACCTGTACCCGTATTGCGGCGGTCCGGACGGCTACTTCACCGCGCATCCGACGCTCCTCGGCACCAACCTCAAAGAGCTCAAGGACAAGGCTGGCAAGCCGCTGGGCGCAGATCTCTACGCCGTGGCCGAGGAGGGAACGATTTCCGAGGTGGTGTATATGTGGCCGCGCCCCGGGCAGACGGATCCTGTGGTCAAGGTTGCCTACGTCACCAGGATCGGCGACCAGGTGTGTGCGGTCGGCTATTACAAGTAGTGGTTCCGTGGACGAAGTTGCGCGGGGACCCGATGCGCGACTGATCGGAATGGCACGACCAGACGCAAGGCGGCGGGATTTCTCGCCGGCGGACAGCGCCGGCCGTGGTGAGCGCTCCGGTCGCCGCCGAACCCCTGGTAGTGGGACGGCTGGCAAGTAGCGAATTGCGAGCGGCGCGGGATGGCGGTGGATTGCTGTGGTCCTTCGTCGATGAAGGGCAGGCACGACAAGAACTTCCACGCAGCGACCAGTGAGCCGCCGTTGCACGCCAGCCCTGTGCATTGAAGTGTCTGTGCGCAGCGGCGGCGCTTCGCTTGCGTTCGTTCGCCAGCGGCGATCGCTCAGCCACTCCGCCAAGCGTCCAGGAATTGTCGCCTGCGCACTGCTCTCGTCGCCAGTTGGCCGGAAGTTGCCGGTACAATTGCCAGATGACACCTCGCTATTGGCAGCAGGCTTCAGCAGACTTGGCACGGCGCGACCCGGTGCTCGCTGGGCTTGTTGAGCGTTTTGCCGGCACGGCGCTGGTTTCGCGTGGAGAGCCCTTCGTGACCTTGGTGCGCTCGATTGTCGGCCAGCAAATTTCGGTGAAGGCGGCGGACAGTGTCTGGCAGCGCTTCGCAGCCGCTTTGCCGGCGATCAACCCGACCGAAATCCTGGCGCGTGACCCGGCAAGTTTGCGAGCCTGCGGACTTTCGGTGCGCAAGGTCGAGTATGTCGTCGACCTGGCACGGCACTTCGACAACGGTCAGATCCACGTCGGTCACTGGTCGGCGATGAGCGACGCGGAGGTCATTGACGAGTTGACTGCGGTGCGCGGGATCGGCGTGTGGACGGCCGAAATGTTTCTGATCTTCAGTCAGTTGCGCCCCGATGTCTTCCCCCTTGACGACATCGGCCTGCAGAAGGCGGTGGCCAGACACTTCTTTCAGGGAGAGCGTCCGCCGCGGCGGACGCTTGCTGCGCATGGCGAACGCTGGCGCCCGTGGCGTTCGGTTGCGACCTGGTATCTCTGGCGAAGCCTCGACCCGCTACCCGTGGAATATTGACGCGGCTGGTTTCGGCAGATCAGTGGCTTGTCCTTTCGGGTTAGAATGACAGGTTTTGAAGAATCGGCATGCTTTCAAACACGGTTGGGCCTGATGAAAACCAGTTTCCTCGATTTCGAACAGCCGATCGCTGATCTCGAAGGCAAGATCGAAGCCCTGCGCTTCGCGCAGGACGAGTCGGCCGTCGATATCTCGGAAGAGATCAGTCGCCTTGAGCAGAAAGGTCAGAGCCTCACGAAGGAGACCTACGCTCGGCTGACGGCCTGGCAGGTCTCGCAGGTGGCGCGCCATCCACAACGGCCATATACCCTCGACTACCTGTCGCTGATCTTCACCGACTTCGAGGAGTTGCACGGCGACCGCAGCTTTGCCGACGATCATGCGATCGTTGGTGGGCTGGCCCGCTTCAGCGGTCAGGCGGTGATGGTGATCGGCCACCAGAAGGGGCGTGACACCAAGGACAAGATCTTCCGCAACTTCGGCATGCCGAGGCCAGAGGGTTATCGCAAGGCCTTGCGTCTGATGCGACTGGCCGAGAAGTTCGCCATTCCGGTACTGACCTTCATCGACACGCCCGGGGCGTATCCCGGCATCGACGCCGAAGAACGCGGCCAATCAGAGGCCATCGGCCGCAACCTCTACGTCATGGCGGAGCTGAAGGTGCCGATCATCGTCACCGTCATTGGTGAGGGAGGCTCGGGCGGTGCCCTGGCGATCGGCGTTGGCGACCAGGTGCAGATGCTGCAATACGCGACGTATTCGGTGATTTCTCCCGAGGGCTGCGCGACGATCCTCTGGAAGAGCGCCGAAAAGGCGAGCGAGGCGGCAGAGATCATGGGCATTACCGCTCCGCGCCTGAAATCCCTGGGTTTGATCGACAGGATCGTCAACGAACCGACCGGCGGCGCCCATCGCGACCATCCGGCAATGGCCAAGAACCTCAAGCAGGCGCTGCAGGAAGCCTTGCAGCAGCTCGCCCCGGTGCCGACTCGCGACTTGCTGAAGCGGCGCCTGGAACGTTTGCTGGCCTATGGCCGGGTCAAAGAACAGGCACGGCACTGAGTTCGGTCAGCCAGGATCCGCCGGTCTGATCGCGCAGACGCTGGCGGCGTTTCTCAAGCCCCGCTTGTTGTTGGGCGCCCGCTTGTGCGTCGGCCTTTCCGGCGGTCTTGATTCGGTCGTACTGGTGCACGCGCTCGATCGCCTACGGCGAACGGGCGTCGCTGTGGAGCTGTCGGCGGTGCACGTGCACCATGGCCTGAGCGCCAACGCTGACGCGTGGGCGACGTTCTGTTCGGACTTCTGCCGAAGCCGCGGCGTACCGCTGGCGGTCGTTCGAGCACAAGTGCCGGATGCTCGCGGTGAGGGACTGGAAGCAGCGGCACGCGGCGTGCGGCACGCGGTGTTTGCCAACTGCTCCGCAGACTGGCTGGCGCTGGCGCATCACCGCGACGATCAGGCCGAGACCGTCCTGTTCAGGTTGCTGCGCGGCGCTGGCGTCGGCGGCGCCGCCGGGATGCCTGCCGAACGCTCGCAGGCTGCCGGGCCCCGGCTGATCCGTCCCTTGCTCGACGTTGCGCGGTCGGAGATTGCGCGCTATGCCGAAGAGCATTCGCTGGCGTGGATCGAAGACGAGAGCAACGCCGACTGCCGCTACCGCCGCAACCACCTGCGACGGCAAGTCATGCCGCGAATCACGGAGATTTTCCCGGCGGCGCCACAGGCGCTGGCGCGCGCCGCGCGACTCTTTTCAGAGGCGGCGGCGCTGCTCGAAGAACTGGCGAGCGCCGACCGGGGCGCCACTACCAGCACGCAGGGGCGGATCGATCTGGCACGTTTCAGCGTTCTGAGTCCGTCGCGAGCGCGCAACCTGTTGCGCTGGGAGCTTCGTACTGCCGGTTTTCGCGCTCCCGATGAACGCTGGCTTGACGAGGCCCTGCGGCAGTTGTCGCGGGTCGGCGCCAGTTCGCAAACCTGCGTCGCGACGCGGGATGGCGAGTTGCGCGCCTATCGTGGCGAATTGCACGTCGTCGTGCGGCGCGAGCCGATTCCGCAAGTTGCCGTTCCCTGGAACGGTGAGCTGGCCTTGCCGTGGGGCGGCGATCGGGTGTCCTTCGTACGCACCGTAGGCAGCGGGATCAGTCATCGCTTGCTCGTCGGCGCCAGTGTTTGCCTCCGGTCCAGGCAGGGCGGTGAGCGTCTGCGGCCCGATCCGCGGCGGCCGGCAAGAAGCCTGCGCAACGTGTTGCAGGAAGCGGCGATGCCACCCTGGGAACGAGCGCGCCTGCCACTGCTGTGGTGCGGCGAGCGGCTGGCGTGGGTTGGCGGGGTCGGTGTCGATGCGGCCTTCGCCTGTGCGCCGGGTGAGGAGGGTTTGGTGCCGCTCTGGGAGGCTGGCGACGGCCCGCCACCTGCGGCTTTCCAGATGGCGCCCGCTTGAGGCCCTGGCGGCGTTCGCCGGGAACGGGATCCGCAACCGTGGTCAGCGTTTGCCGGCCAGCAGTTGCGCCAGTTCAACTGCTGTTCTGACGCCCATTTTTTCGAAGAGGTTGGCGCGGTGCACTTCGACCGTGCGCATGCTGATCTGCAGTTCGTCGGCGATCACCTTGTTCAGCTTTCCGGCCAGGATCAGGTCCATGACCTGCCGCTCGCGGGTGGTGAGGCGGTCGGTCAGGGCGTTTACCGTATCGGCGCCCGACGCCGCCAGCCGCTGGGTTTCATCGAGCTTCAGCGCTTCGATCACGCGATTGACCAGTTCGTTGTCGTTGCAGGGTTTCTCGACAAAATCGAAGGCACCCTGCTTCAGTGCCGCGACGGCCATCGGCACGTCGCCGTGACCGGTCAGAAAGATCACCGGCAGCTTGCTGCCGTGCTCGCACAAGGTCGCAAAAAGCTCGGGTCCGCTCATGCCGTCCATGCGGATGTCGAGCACGACGCAGCCGGTAAGCGACGGGTTCCAGGCAGCCAGGAAGTCTTCGGCAGAGGGGTAGCTCAGGCACGCGACACCGCGCGATTCGAGTAGCCAGCCGAGTGAGTCGCGGATCGCTTCGTCGTCGTCGACCAGGTAGGCGTGCGGGCTCATTGCATGGCAATCGGGAGGGTGATGAAAAAGATCGAGCCGCCTTCCGGGTTGGCCTCAACCCAGAGCCGGCCGTGGTGAACCTCGATGATCGAACGGCAGATGTTGAGTCCCATGCCCATGCCCTCGGCCTTGGTCGAGAACAACGGGGTAAACAGCTTGTCTTTCACCTCGGGCGGGATCCCCGGGCCACGATCGATCACCCGGATCTCCATTTGATGATTGTCGAGTTGGCTGAGCTTGACGGTCAGCCGCCGCTGCTCGGAGGGGGTGTGCCGCATCGCCTCGATGCCGTTGCGCATCAGGTTGAGCAGCACCTGTTCGAGCATCACCGGATCGGCCATCAGTTCGGGACGCATGCCCTGGATCTCGCGGACGATACGGACGCCGCGGGCCTTCGCCGCCCCGTCGATGAAGCCGACACTGTCGTCGATCACTTCGGCGAGGTCGCACGGCGCGCGCTTGGGTTCGCTCTTGCGCACGAAGTCGTGCACCCGGCGGATGATGTGGCCGGCACGCTGGGCCTGGACGGCCAGTTTTCCGAGCGCTTCCTGCAGCTGCTCGGTCGTGAAATTGCCCGATTCCAGCTTGTTCAGGCAGCCGGCGTTGTAACTGGTGATCGCCGCCAGTGGCTGGTTCAGCTCGTGGGCCAGCGTTGACGCCATCTCGCCCATGGTCACCAGGCGTGCGGTGACCTGAAGTTTTTCCTGCTGCTGCTGGGCGAGTTCCTCGGCGTGCTTGCGGGCGGTGACGTCGATGATCGATGCCATCCAGCCGGTTTGCTGACCATCGGCGTCAATCAGCGGCGCCTCATAGACCAGAGCATCGAAGCGGCTGCCGTCCTTGCGCATCAGGCGGATCTCGAAGCCCTCTTGTGGCGCCTTGCCCTGGAGTACATCGTTGTGCAGTTGCAGGGTTCTGTCCATTTCTTCCGGCGCCCAGTAGGGCATCGGTGGTTCGGTGCCGATCAGCTCTTCGGCGCTGAAGCCGACCATGTGCAGGAACGCCGGGTTAACGTAGCTGACCCGGCCGTCGAGGTCGCGTGCCCGCATGCCGACCATCAGCGAGTCCTCCATCGCCTTGCGGAATGCGTACTCCGAGCGCAGTGCCTGCTCGGCGTAGAGCCGCCTCTGGATCAGACCACGGACCGCCCACAGACTCCAGAAGACAGCCGCCGCAAGGACAATGATCAGCGCCGCAATCAGGGTCTGCGCCAGATTGTCCGCTCCGCGGTAGGCGGTGACCTGCAGCACGACGCCATAGCCTGGCGGGTCGAGGATGACCGGGTAGCTGAGGGTGGTCGCCGCGGCGTCAATCTTCGATTTGCTGGCCAGTACGCTGCCGTTGCCGTCCAGAACGCGGACCTGATATTTTTCGGCGAACCACCAGGGAACCTGTTGTTTGAGCAGGCCATTGAGCGAATAAACGCCGAGCAGCGTGCCGCGATAGCGGCCGTCATCGAAGATCGGCACGTAGAGTTCGAACTGGCTTGCCTCAGCCGTCTGATAGGCGTCGCTGTAGACCGGCTCGCCGAGGCGGGCGAGTTCGATCGCGCGGCCGACGGGGCTGTCGTCGGATGCTTCCGACTCGTGTCGCGGCAGCTTTCGGGTCGGCATCCCGTGCACCGCGGTGGCCGTTGCGTCCAGCCACAGGACCTGCTGCAGTTCCGGGTTGTTCTTGAGTATGTGGCGCGCGCGCAGAGCGAATAGAGCCTCCTGATCGCCTGCCCGGGTGAGGTCGAGGGCGAGTTGCCGCAGTTGCTCGGAGTTGCCTTCAAGGTGAAAGCGAACGCTTTGCTCCAGCCAAAGGACGTCGGCGATCAAGGTCGAGCGTTGTTCATCGATCGCGTTCTGGCGCAACAGCCAGAGCAGTGCGATCAGCAGGATCAGCAGCAGGCCGACGGCCACCTTGAGGATCGAGAGGTACCAGTGCGACCAATTCTGGGGAATGGGCCGCCGGAGGTCGCGCTGGTATACGAGGGGGGCGTCTTTCATGGGCTGCCATCTTACCCAAGTTCTGACTGCCGAGAGCGCCATGGACGATGTCAAACCGCGGTCCGGCGCTTGGTCGATGCATTGCATTGCGGATTTCCACAATACTCGCCAGCGCGTTTTTTTGTGATATTCGCTGCTGCAACACAGTCATGGCGTGATTTCACAACCAACTCTCGAATGGAGGAGACAACATGAAAATTTCGAAACTGCTGTTTGGCTTGGTGGTCTGCGCAGTGTCCGCCGGGCCGCTCACAGCTCTCGCCGACGATCCGATCGTGATCAAGTTCAGCCACGTGGTAGCCAACGATACGCCGAAGGGTCTGGGTGCGGATTTCTTCGCCAAGCGCGCCGGCGAACTGACCAAGGGCAAGGTCAAGGTCGAAGTCTACGGCAACTCGACGCTGTACAAGGACAAGGAGGAACTCGAGGCGCTGCAACTCGGTGCCGTGCAGATGCTCGCGCCGTCGCTGGCCAAGTTCGGCCCGCTCGGCGTGAAGGAGTTTGAAGTCTTCGACCTGCCGTACATCTTCGACAACTACGTCGACCTGCACAAAGTGACCCAGGGTCCGCTTGGCAAGAGCCTGTTGAAGAAGCTGGAGCCCAAGGGGGTGACCGGCCTGGCCTACTGGGACAACGGCTTCAAGTCGTTTTCGGCGAACACGCCGATCATGATGCCGGAGGATCTCAAGGGCAAGAAGCTGCGCATTCAGTCGTCCAAGGTGCTCGAAGCGCAGATGCGCGCGCTCAAGGCGATTCCGCAGGTGATGGCCTTCTCAGAGGTTTATCAGGCACTGCAGACCGGTGTTGTCGACGGGACCGAGAACCCGATCTCCAACCTTTACACCCAGAAGTTCTTCGAAGTGCAGAAGCATCTGGCGCTGACCGACCATGGGTACCTCGGTTACGCCGTGATCGTCAACAAGAAGTTCTGGGACGGCTTGCCGGCAGACGTCCGCGGCCAGCTCGAAGCGGCGATGAAGGAGTCGACCGAGTACGCCAACAAGATCGCCAAGGAGCAGAACGACAAGGACCTCGAATCGGTCAAGAAGACCGGCAAGACGGCCGTCCACGTGCCGACGCCCGAACAGCGCCTGGCCTTCAAGAAGGCGCTGGTGCCGGTGCATAAGGAGATGGAATCGCGGATCGGCAAGGATCTACTGCAGTCGGTGTACAAGGAGACCGGGTTCGATCCAAGCAAGCTCTAGGGAGCTAGAGAGCACGAAAGCAGCCCGTTGGGACACCACGCCCAGCGGGTTTTTTTCAGGCAGGCGGGGACTTTCTGGGGGACTCATGAATGAAAATACTTGATCACCTGGAGGAATGGCTGATCACCTTCCTCATGGGGGCGGCGACGACGATCATCTTTATCTCCGTCGCCCATCGCTACGCGGCCGGATATGAAATTCCGGTCTTGCAGGACTGGTTGCTGTCGCTCAACGTCGGATGGGCGCAGGAGCTGTGCATCATCATGTTCGTCTGGATGGCGAAGTTCGGAGCGGCCTACGGCGTTCGCACCGGCATCCACGTCGGGGTCGACGTGATGATCAACCGCCTGAGCGATCGCTGGCGCGCCAAGTTCGTCGTTTTTGGCATGCTCGCCGGCGCCTTGTTTACCGGCGTCGTCGGTACCCTGGGCGCGTTTTTCGTGTGGGACAACGGTGCCCACTACGCGATCTTCCAGTTTCTCGGGATGAATACCAACGACATGTTCTCTGGGCCGACGACACCCGACCTCGAGTGGCCGACCTGGGTGGTCTATAGCGCCATCCCGCTGGGTTCGTCGTTGATGTGTTTCCGCTTTCTGCAGGTCACCGTGAGTTTCCTGAAGACCGGCGAGTTGCCGCACCACGATCACGGCCATGTCGATGGACTCGAAACGGAAGAGATTCCGGACGAGGTGACGGTCTACGAGATGGAGGACAACCTGCATCCCCATGACCGGACGTACGAGAAGCGACATCCGGAAGATCGCTCGGGCAACGGAGGCCAGAAACAATGAACGCCATCATCATCTTCACCATCCTGTTGTGTCTGATGCTGACGGGCATGCCGATCTCGATCTCGCTCGGCCTGACGGTCCTCAGCTTCCTGTTCATGTTCACCGAAGTGCCGCTCGAGGCGGTCGCTCTCAAGTTGTTCACCGGCATCGAGAAGTTCGAGATCATGG
>DPSD01000702.1:4985-11014 GCA_003538495.1 Accumulibacter sp. | reverse complement strand
ATCGAGAAGTTCGAGATCATGGCCATTCCGTTCTTCATCCTGGCCGGCAACTTCCTGACTCACGGTGGCGTGGCGCGACGGATGATCAGGTTCGCGACGAGCATGGTCGGCCACTGGTACGGCGGCTTGGGTCTCGCCGGCGTTCTCGCCTGTGCGCTGTTTGCGGCCGTTTCGGGTTCTTCGCCAGCGACCGTCGTGGCGATCGGCTCGATCCTGATGCCGGCGATGGTCAAGGCCGGTTTTCCGAAGCGCTTCGGCGCCGGGGTGATCACCACTTCCGGGGCGCTCGGCATCCTGATCCCGCCGTCGATCGTGATGGTCATGTATTCGGTCGCCACCAATACCTCGGTCGGCGCGCTGTTCATGGCCGGCGTGATCCCCGGTATCGGTCTGGCGATGGTCCTTGGTGGCGTGACCTGGTATCGGGCGCGGACCAACAACTATCCGCGCATGGCCAAATCGTCGTTCGCCGAGCGCTTCAAGGCTTTCCGTGAATCGGCCTGGGGGTTGCTGCTGATCGTCATCGTCATGGGCGGGATCTACAGCGGCATGTTCACGCCGACCGAGGCCGCGGCGATGAGCGCGGTCTACGCCTTCGTCGTCGCCGTCTTTGTTTACAAGGACCTGTCGCTGAGCGACGTGCCGCGGGTGCTGCTCAACTCGGCGAACATGTCGGCGATGCTGCTCTACATCATCACCAACGCCGTGCTCTTCTCGTTCATCATGACCAACGAGAACATCCCGCAGACGTTGGCCGACTGGATGCTGGGCCACGGACTTGGCATGATCGCCTTCCTGCTGGCGGTGAACGTGATCCTGCTGCTTGCCGGCAACTTCATGGAACCGTCGTCGATCGTGCTGATCTTTGCGCCGATTCTCTTCCCGGTAGCGATGACCCTGGGGATTGATCCGGTGCACTTCGGCATCCTGATGGTGGTGAACATGGAAGTGGGGATGTGCCATCCGCCGGTCGGCCTCAACCTCTATGTGGCCTCGGGGATTACCAAGATGGGGATTACCGAGCTGACCATCGCCGTCTGGCCCTGGTTGCTGTCGATGCTCGCCTTCCTGGTCCTCATCACCTATGTCCCGATCATTTCGACCTGGCTGCCGACCAGGCTGGGCATGATGTAGACGCCACGCCAGAACTGGCGCGATAGAGGCGCGCGTGCGGGGAGACCCGTACGCGCGCCTTGCTTTTCGTCGCCCGGCGATAGCAGATCTGTGCCGGAGTCTTGGTATAATATGAGGTTGTGTTTCTAGCGATATGATTTGTCGTCGTTTTTCTTGACTACCTACTGTTTGGAGAATGATTCATGGCCGTCGAACGTACTCTTTCCATCATCAAGCCCGATGCCGTCGCCAAGAACGTGATTGGCAAGATCTACTCCCGTTTCGAGACCAACGGGCTGAAGGTGATCGCCGCCAGGATGGCCTGGCTGTCACCACAGGAAGCCGGCGGTTTCTACGCCGTGCATAAGGAGCGTCCGTTTTTCAATGATCTGGTGTCGTTCATGATTTCCGGTCCGGTGATGGTGCAGGTACTCGAGGGCGAGGATGCGATTGCCAAGAACCGCGAGCTGATGGGCGCCACCGATCCGAAGAAGGCCGCCGCGGGAACGATCCGTGCGGACTTCGCCGAGTCGATCGACGCCAACGCCGTGCATGGCTCGGACGGCGAGGAAACGGCGAAGACCGAGATTGCCTTCTTCTTTCCGGCGATGGCCGTCTATTCCGGCCGCTAGGCCGAAGCATCGGTTTTCATGACGGTCAACCTGCTCGATCTCGATGCCGCCAGCCTGTCGGCGTTTTTCGCCGGACACGGCGAGAAGCCTTTTCGCGCCAGGCAGGTGTTGCGCTGGGTGCATCGCTTCGGGCAGGGTGATTTCGATGCGATGACCGACCTGGCCCGGAGTCTGCGCGAGAAACTGAAGGACATGGCGGTGGTGCTGCCGCCCGCCATCGTTGCTGACAGCCTCGCCGGCGACGGGACGCGCAAGTTCCTGTTCGACGTCGGCGCCGGCAATGCCGTCGAGTCGGTGTTCATTCCGGAGGACGATCGCGGCACGCTGTGCATCTCGACTCAGGCCGGCTGTGCGCTGGACTGCTCATTCTGCTCGACCGGCAAGCAGGGTTTCAACCGCAATCTGACGGTTGCCGAGATCATTGGCCAGTTGTGGCAGGCCAGGCACGCGCTCGGCGCTTACCGGCACGGCGAAACGCAAGGTGAGCGGGTGATCAGCAATGTCGTGCTGATGGGCATGGGCGAGCCGCTGGCCAACCTCGACCATACGGTCCTGGCGCTGCGTCTGATGCTTGACGACGACGCCTATGGTCTTTCCCGCCGCCGGGTCACGGTCTCCACCTCGGGTCTGGTACCGGCGATGGACCGCTTGCGCGACGAGTGCCCGGTGGCTCTGGCTGTTTCCCTGCACGCGCCGAATGACCGTCTGCGTGATGAACTGGTGCCGATCAACCGCAAGTACCCCTTGCCGCTGCTGCTGGCGGCCTGCAGACGGTATCTGGAGAAGGCGCCTCGCGATTTCGTGACTTTCGAGTACGTCATGCTCGACGGCGTCAATGACTCGGATGGGCAGGCGGAGGAGTTGCTGGCGCTGACCCGCGACGTGCCGTGCAAGTTCAACCTGATCCCCTTCAATCCGTTCCCGGGCTCGTCGTATCGCCGCTCTCCGGCACCACGCATCCGACGTTTTGCCGAGATTCTGATGGCCGCTGGGGTGGTAACGACGACCCGCAAGACGCGAGGCGACGACATCGATGCCGCTTGCGGGCAGCTGGCGGGGCAGATTCTAGACCGGACAAAACGTGGTACAGGGCGAACCTTTGCTCTGCAAATGGAGCGTCACGAGGTCGCCAGATGAGGAAGCTTGCATGGGTGTTGGTCGCGTTGCTGAGCGCCAGTGGCTGTTCGTCTGGACTCTTCTCTTCGGGCAGCGCGCAGAAGCCCGCCGAGGAGGACGTCGATTCGCGGCGGCCGACGCCGCCCCGCGACAACCGCACGCGCGCCAAGCTGCATACCGATCTGGGTTCGCTGTACCTGCAGAACAAGAATTACTCGGTGGCGCTTGAGGAGCTGACGATGGCCATCGTCGTCGACCCGGATTACGCGAAGGCGCATGGTACCCGCGGGCTGGTGCTCTACCACATCGGCGAGATGCAACTCGCCGACCGGGATTTTCAACGCGCCTTGAGCCTTGACCCCAACGATCCCGAACTCCAGAACAACTATGGCTGGTATCTTTGCCAGATTGGCAGGGAGAAAGAGGCCATTCCGATTTTGCAGCGAGCAATGAAGAACCGTTTGTACGAAACCCCCGAGAGGGCTTACCTGAATGCCGGCGCCTGCTACATCAAGCTCGGTGATCTGGATAATGCCCAGGGGCTGATCGAGCATAGTCTGCGGATCGTGCCAGACAACCCGCAGGCGCTGCTGCAACTGGCAGACATCAACTACCAACGCGGTAATCTGGACCTTGCCAGTCGGCAGCTTGCAGACCTGATCCGCAAGGCCAAGCCGAATGCCGAGGCGCTGTGGTTAATGGTGCGGGTCGAACGGAAACTCGGCGATCGTCTGGCCGAAGCCCGCTATGCTGCCCAGTTGAAGCGAAACTTTCCGCTCTCACCGGAGGCTCATGAACTGCTGAAAGGCAACTTCGAATGAGTGAACAGTCTGTATTCTCGATCGCCGCAGAGCAGGGCTTGCCAGGCGGAAATGCTACACACGAGGCGCAGCTCGCAACCGTCGGGCAGCAGCTGCGCGCCGCTCGCGAGGCCAGAGGCATCAGCGTCGCCGACGCCGCGCAGTCGCTGAAGCTTGGCCCCAGGCAGGTAGCCGCGCTGGAGAGCGAGGACTGGTCGTTGCTGCCCGGCAACACCATGATTCGCGGCTTCGTTCGCAACTACGCGCGCCTGCTCAATCTGGACGGTGATGCCCTGATGCGCGGTCTCGACGCGGAACAGATGCAGCGGACTCTGCAGCTCGAGGTATCCGCCGGAACCAGCGCCAGCTTGCCGCAAGCCGGAAGGCGGGCAGAGCGGCGCGACTACCTCGCGATATTTGGTGGGCTGCTGTTGCTGCTGCTGGCCGTGCTGGCGTATCTGTTTGTGCCACCGGGCTTCTGGGATGAGAAGCTGGCGGCGTTGACCGGCAGTAGCAACTTGCCAGCGCCTGTCGAGCCGCCGGCAACCGCGCCGCCGGTAGTCGCAGCACCGCCGACGGCCTCGATCGAGACGCAGCCGGTGCTCGCGCCGCCTGGCCCGTCGGCGGCAGCCGCGGCAGCGAACCAGGCGGGGGCTGTCGTTCAGAGTCCCGGCGGCCAGTCGCAAGGCGCGGCGACGATCGACACTCCGCCTGCAGCTGTCGGCGACACGCTCAGGCTCCGCTTCGCGGAGGCCGCCTGGATAGAGGTTCTCGATGGCCGCGGCGAGGTGCTGTCGACGGGTTTCAAGCCGGCAGGCAGCCAACAGGATATCACCGGGCAGCCGCCGTTCTCGCTGGTGCTGGGAAACGCCCGCCATGTGACGGTCGAGTACAAGGGCAAGACCATCGATCTTGAGGCGCACACCAGCAAGGGCGTGGCGCGGCTTACCGTCAAATGAGGATCTCGCCACTGGTGGACAACAAGCTGTGAGCAATTTGCTGCCTGCTCGGCGGCGTCGGCCGACGCGCGCCGTCCGGATCGGCCAGGTGACCGTCGGTGGAGGGTCACCGGTGGTGGTCCAGTCGATGACCAATACCGATACCGTCGACATCGTCCGGACGGCGATCCAGTGCGCCGAACTGGCGGGTGCAGGGTCTGAACTGGTGCGCATCACTGTCAATACGCCGGCCGCGGCGGCTGCCGTGGCGGCGATTCGTGCGCAACTCGACCGGATGGGCGTCGACGTGCCGCTGATCGGCGATTTTCATTACAACGGTCACCGTCTGCTCGCCGAGCATCCGGAATGCGCCGCCGTGCTGGCCAAGTACCGGATCAATCCGGGCAATGTCGGCCATGGCCGGAAACGCGACGAGCAGTTCGTGCAGATGATCGAGATGGCCTGCCGCTATGAGAAGCCGGTGCGCATCGGTGTGAACTGGGGAAGTCTCGATCAGGATCTGCTGGCCCGGATCATGGACCACAATGCTCGCCGCGCAGAGCCATTGGATGCGGTCGAGGTGATGCGCGAGGCAATGGTCGCTTCGGCGCTCGAATCGGCCGCGCGGGCCGAGGAGATTGGCCTGCCGGCTGACCGCATCATCCTTTCGTGCAAGGTTTCGGGCGTCCAGGACCTGATCGCCATCTATCGCGAGCTGTCACGGCGTTGTGATTATCCCTTGCATCTCGGCCTGACCGAGGCGGGAATGGGCTCCAAGGGAATCGTCGCCTCGACGGCGGCGATGGCGGTCCTGTTGCAGGAAGGCATCGGCGATACGATCCGCGTTTCGCTGACCCCGGAACCGGGTGGCAAGCGGACGCAGGAGGTGATGGTCGCCCAGGAGATGCTGCAGACCATGGGTCTGCGCGCCTTTACACCGATGGTCGTTGCCTGTCCCGGTTGCGGCCGGACCACCAGCACCTTCTTTCAGGAATTGGCGCAGTCGATCCAGGAGCACGTCCGCGAGCGGATGCCGCAATGGCGCGGCGAGTACGATGGCGTCGAGAACATGACCCTGGCGGTGATGGGCTGCGTCGTCAATGGCCCCGGCGAGAGCAAGCACGCCAACATCGGAATCAGCCTGCCGGGTACCGGCGAGACGCCGGTGGCGCCGGTGTTCGAGGACGGAGCCAAGACCGTTACCCTGCGCGGCGACCATATCGCCGCGGAATTCACCGCCATCGTCGATGCCTACGTGGCGCGCAGCTACCAGAGAAAGAGTAGATGATCGCTCCGAAGATCCAGTCCGTACGCGGGATGAACGATATCCTGCCGGACGAGGCCGAGTTCTGGGATCTGTTCGAGGAGACCATCCGTTCGTGGCTCAAGAGCTACGGCTACCGCCCCTTGCGCCTGCCGATCGTCGAGCC
>DPSD01000702.1:0-4662 GCA_003538495.1 Accumulibacter sp. | reverse complement strand
ATCGTCGAGAAGGAGATGTACTCGTTTGTCGACAGCCTCAACGGCGAGCCGCTGACGCTGCGTCCGGAGGGTACCGCAGGTTGCGTGCGCGCTGTCATCCAGCATAACCTGATTGCCCACCAGGCCCAGCGGCTCTACTACATCGGTCAGATGTTTCGCCACGAACGCCCCCAGAAAGGGCGTTATCGCCAGTTCCATCAGGTCGGCGTCGAGTCGCTGGGCTTTGCCGGCCCGGATATCGATGCCGAACAGATCCTGATGGGTGCCCGCCTGTGGGGTGACCTGGGGCTGGCCGGCATCACCCTGCAGCTCAATACCCTGGGGCAATCGGCCGAGCGGGCCAGCCATCGCGCGGAATTGATCCGCTATTTCGAGCAGCACCGCGAAGTGCTCGACGAGGACGCCAGGCGGCGTCTGCACAGCAACCCCCTGCGCATTCTCGACAGCAAGAATCCGGCGTTGCAGGAATTGCTTCTCGGGGCGCCGAAGCTGATCGATCATCTGGGCCGAGAGTCGATGGCGCACTTCGAGGGCGTGCAGCAAGTTCTGCGCGACGCCGGCCAGCCCTTCGAGATCAATCCGCGCCTGGTGCGCGGCCTCGACTACTACAATCTGACCGTGTTCGAGTGGGTCACCGACCGGCTTGGCGCACAGGGGACGGTATGCGCCGGTGGGCGTTACGATGGTCTGGTGCAGCAACTCGGCGGCAAGCCGGCGCCGGCCTGTGGTTTTGCGATGGGCGTCGAGCGCTTGCTGGCGCTGATTCGCGAGGTGGGCGGGGAAACTACCGCGCCGGCGGTCGACGTGTACCTGGTTCACCAGGGAGCGGACGCTTCGCGTCTGGCGGCGCGCGTCGCCGAAGGCCTGCGCGACCAGGGTATCGATGTGCTCTTCCATTGCGGCGGCGGCAGCTTCAAGACCCAGATGAAGAAGGCCGACGCTTCCGGCGCGGGCTTTGCGGTGATCATCGGTGATGACGAAGCCGACGCCGGTGAAGTAACGCTCAAAGCACTGCGCTCGACCGGGGAGCAGCCAAACCAGCAGAAGCGCGTCAGCGTCGATCGCGTCGCTGACGAAATCATGAGTTCTATTTTGGATTGGGAAGAATCGTAATGGCTACCTACGACCTCGAGGAACAGGAACAGATCGCCGAGATCAAGGCGTGGTGGAAACAGCATGGCAATCTGGTGACTGGCGTCGTTACCGCCGCCGCGATCGGCGTTCTCGCCTGGCAAGGCTGGAACTACTATCAACGCAGTCAAACGGCCAAGGCAGCGATGGTATACGGCAGCCTGCAGAAAGCGGTGGCCGAGAATGATTCGCAGCGGCTCAAGGCCGCCAGCGGCGAACTGCTCGAGAAGTTCGGCGGCACGGCCTATGCGCCACTGGCCGCCTTGTCAGCCGCCAGGGTGATGGTTGACGCCGGTGACGCGAAAACTGCCAGCTTGCAGCTACGGTGGGTGATTGATCATGGCCAGGACGAACTGCGCGATCTGGCGCGTTTGCGCCTGGCGGCCTTGCTGCTTGACGAGCAGGCCTACGATGAAGCACTGAAGCAGCTTGACGGCAATGTCGGTGCCGGTTTTGCGGTTCGCTTTCTCGACAGTCGTGGCGACGTTTTCAGTCTCCAGGGCAAGAAGGCAGCGGCGCGCAGCGCCTACCAGGAGGCTCTGGCCAGGATCGAGCAGGCAGACCAGCCCGGCATGCAGGCCGCGCAAGCCAGTGCGGCCTACCGTGAATTGCTGCAACAGAAGCTTGACGCCCTCGGGGAGGGCAGTTGATGAAGCGCCCCGTGCTGGCGTTGCTGCTGCCGTTGGCGTTGGCCGGCTGTTCGACGCTCGACTCGCTGAATCCGTTTTCGAGCAGCGGGCCGAAGATGGCCGAACTGCAGCCGATTCAGGCCAGCGCGCAGGCGCGTGTGGTCTGGCAGGAAAGCGTTGGCAAGGGTGAACCGTACGCCTTCGTTCCTGCGGTGGTCGGTTCTTCGGTGTTCGCGGCCGGCAGGGACGGCACCATCGCCCGCTTCGACGATGGTCGTCCGGTCTGGCGAATCAAGACCGAGCAGCCGCTGTCGGGGGGCGTCGGGGCCGATGAGCGCCTGCTTGCTGTCGGCACCGCCAAGGGCGACATTCTTGCTTTTGCCACCGCGGACGGCAAACTGCTGTGGGAGGCCAAGGCCAGCAGCGAGGTTCTGGCGCCGCCGGCGGTCGCCGGCGGACGGGTGATCGTGCGCAGTGGCGACCATCGCCTTGCGGCCTACGATGCTGTCGACGGGACCCGCAAGTGGATCTATCAACGCCCGACCCCGGCCCTGTCGGTGCGCGTGACCGCAGGGCCGGTGGTGGTCGAGAAGTATGTCTTTGCCGGTTTTCCGGGCGGCAAACTGATCGCGGTGAATGCCGACAACGGCGCGCCGCTGTGGGAAGGGACCGTCGCCTTGCCGAAAGGCGCCACCGAGCTCGACCGCATCGCCGATGTCAGCAGCGTTCCGGTCATCGATGCGCGAATGATCTGCGCGGTCGCCTTCCAGGGGCGCGTTTCCTGTTTCGATCTGGGCGCGGGGAACCTGATCTGGGCCCGTGACATTTCGAGCGCGGCGGGTTTGTCGATTGACAGTCGCTACGTTTATGTCGCCGACGATCAGGGCGCCGTGCATGCCCTCGACAAGGCCAGCGGGGCCAGCATCTGGAAGCAGGACAAGCTCTTTCTGCGCCGCCTCACGGCGCCCCTGGCCAGCGGCGGGCTCGTTGCGGTGGCTGATGTGCAGGGCGTCGTGCACCTGCTGAGCCGCGACGACGGCTCATTTGCGGCCCGTCTGAGCACCGACGGCAAGCCGGTCGTGGCGCCGCTGCAGCGGATCGGCAAGAACCTGCTGGTGCAGACCAGCGGCGGTGGTTTGTACGCGATCGAGGCGCAATGATCCAGTCAATGGCACCTGCCCACGCCCTTCTTCGGCGCAGGTCTGCGGAAGGTCCGCGCCGCGGTTCGCCGCCGTCGTCGCGGGCACCTTCGTGGTCGCGACTGCTCCGGAAACGGCAGCGCGCCGCGCTGTGCGAGCGCTGTCCAGAATGAAGCCGAGCATCGTTCTGGTTGGACGGCCGAATGTTGGCAAGTCGACACTGTTCAACCGGTTGACCAGGAGCCGCGACGCGCTGGTTGCCGACATCCCGGGTCTAACCCGCGACCGCCACTACGGTCACGGCAGGTTGGGCAGCAAACCCTATCTGGTGATTGACACCGGCGGTTTCGAGCCGCTGGCCAAAGACGGCATCATGCAGCTGATGGCACGCCAGGCCGAACAGGCCATCGACGAAGCCGACGTTGTCGTGCTGGTCGTCGATGGTCGCGCCGGGATCACCGCACTGGACAAGGAAATTGCCAATCGGCTACGCCAATCCGGCCGCCCGGTTCTGGTGGCGGTCAACAAGTCCGAAGGAATGAGTCACGGTCTTGTCGCCGCCGATTTCCACGAACTCGGGCTAGGTCAGCCGCAGCCGATCTCGGCAGCGCACGGCGAGGGCGTGCGCGCGCTGATCGATGATGCGCTGGAGGGTTTTCCAGAGCCCGGGGATGACGAGGCCGAAAGCGACACCGTCAGGGTGGCCATCGTCGGTCGGCCGAATGTCGGCAAGAGCACGATGATCAACGCACTGCTCGGCGAAGAGCGAGTGATCGCTTTCGATCAGCCGGGAACGACCCGCGATGCCATCCATGTCGATTTCGACCGTGCTGGCAGGAAGTACACGCTGATCGATACGGCTGGTCTTCGCCGCCGCGGCAAGGTGTTTGAGACCATCGAGAAGTTCTCGGTAATCAAGACGCTGCAAGCGATCGAGGAGGCCAATGTCGTGCTTCTGGTAGTCGATGCGCGCCAGGACATCTCCGACCAGGACGCCCACATCGCCGCCTTCATCCTCGAATCGGGGCGCGCGCTGGTGGTTGCGGTGAACAAGTGGGACAGTCTTGACGCGTACGTTCGCGAGCAGATCAAGGTGGCGCTCGAAGGTCAGCTGGCGTTCATCGATTTCGCCCGCTTTCACTACGTCTCGGCGCTCAGGGAGCAGGGCCTCGAGGCGCTCTTCCGCTCGGTCGATGAGGCCTACAAGGCGGCCACTGCCAATCTTCCGACACCGCAACTGACGCGCACGCTGATCGACGCGGTGGCCAGGCAAGCGCCGCCCCGCAACGCCCTGTTCCGGCCCAAGTTGCGCTACGCGCACCAGGGCGGCCGCAATCCTCCGCTGATCGTGATTCATGGCAATGCCCTCGACAAGATCCCGGAATCGTATCGCCGTTACCTCGAGCGTCTGTTCCGGGAGGTGTTCAAATTGCAGGGAACGCCATTGCGGATTCAGTTCAACGTTTCCAGCAACCCGTATGCCGACAAGAAAGCGCCCGAGGTGAAGCGCCGGGACCGCAAGGCCGCCGACCAGCCGAAAGCAGCTGTCGGCGCCACAGCCAGGCCCGGGTCAGCGTGCAAGGAGAAGGTCGCAGCCAGGCCTCGGAGGCCGTCCGGGGCGCGCTGATCGGCGGCCACACCGGGCGCTCGAAGCAGCCGGCCAAGCTGAACGGTACGCTCCGCGCGGCAAGCTGTTGTTGGCGGGGAAACGTTGGCCGCGTCCATCGCGCTCAGGGTGGCTAGTATTTTCCAATTCAGGTATG
>DPSD01000351.1:12704-12935 GCA_003538495.1 Accumulibacter sp. | reverse complement strand
ATCAACCTGCGGGGATTCTCCGCCTCGGTGCTCGGCACGCAATTCATTGCCTACGCGGCCGTAGACTCGCTGCAGGACGCCAGGAAAGCGGCAGCAATCCTGGGCCAGGCCTGATGACGCCCACCTTGGCAGGCGAGCAATCACACTCGTGACCCCTTGCGGCGCGCGAGGAGGGGGCAAGCTTTCTCCGACACCGGCCGCCATGGGAGTGCGCCTCGGGCGGTCGGGAGG
>DPSD01000351.1:12179-12424 GCA_003538495.1 Accumulibacter sp. | reverse complement strand
GAAATGGGGACTGCGGCCGCGCCGCGCTGCTGCATCAGGTGTCCGCCGTAACGCAAACGACGTCGGTTCGATCGGCGATCAGGAGTGCGCGCTTGCCTTGGGCAAGCTAGGCGCCGCTTCCCGCCGAAGCCTCTAACGTCGCGGTAGACGCTTCTCTGTTTTTTGCAGAACACGACCGCCCGCGCGCCTCGTAAGGACAACAACAGGTTTGACCGCGGCGCCTTTGCTGCGGATACTTCGCTCCT
>DPSD01000351.1:11769-11929 GCA_003538495.1 Accumulibacter sp. | reverse complement strand
TGCTGCGGATACTTCGCTCCTTGCGCTGGCGACCTTGCCGGCACCCACCTGACATTCCCTGGCGCCGACCCGGCGACGTGACATGCAAGCCTGCGACTTACCCGCACCGATGGCGCGGCCAGCACGGCGAACCGCAGCGGCAGCGCTCTTCCTGGCCTGC
>DPSD01000351.1:0-11483 GCA_003538495.1 Accumulibacter sp. | reverse complement strand
CCGGCCGCGCTCTTCCTGGCCTGCCTGCTACTCGCCGCCTTGCCGGCGGCGCGCGCCCAGACCGCGCCGGCCGCCGCGAAAGCGCCAGCGGTCAGCATCGCGACCGAGCCGATCAGCGCGGTCGTCATCCACCCGCAGCGCGAAATCGCGGCCAGCGTCATCCCGCGCAACGAGTCCAGGATCTCCGCCGAGGTGACCGGCGTTCTCCGGCGCTGGACGGTCGAAGCCGGCAGCACGGTCAGCAAGGGCGAGGTGCTGGTCGAAATCGACCCGGCCGACTTCCGGCTGGCCGTTCAGCAGGCGCAGGCGGCGGTGGACGGCTCGGTGGCACGCCTCAAGCAGGCCGAGCAACAACGCGAGCGCTCGAAGGCGCTGGTCGCTCAGGGTTTCTTCTCGCAGGAGGCGCAGGCGCAGCGCGACACCGAAGTGGCGCTGCAGCGCAGCGAGCTGGCGGCGAATCGTGCGCAGCTGGCGACCGCCCAGCGCCAGCTGGCGAAAGCGACCCTGCGCGCGCCGTTTGCGGCCAGCGTCATGGAGCGCCTGGCGCAGACCGGCGAAGTCGTCACGCCGGGAAGCGTCCTCTACGTCCTCGCCGAAACCGGTGCCGCCGAAGTCAGCGCGAAGATCGCGCCGGCCGACGTCGCCGGGCTGCGCCGCGCCCGCGAGATCGTTTTCGAGACCCGCGGGCAAAGCTACCCGCTGCGCCTGCTGCGCGTCGGTGGCACGGTTTCGGCGCCGGCGCGCACGCAGGAAGTGCGCTTGCGTTTTGCCAGCGGCGCGGCATCGCCGGTGCCGCCGGGAAGCGACGGCCGCGTGCTCTGGAACGAGCCGCAGCCGCACCTGCCGGCGCAAGTACTGGTGCGGCGCGGCGACGCGATCGGCGTCTTCGTACAGCAGGGCAAGGTCGCGCGCTTCGTGGCGCTGCCCGGCGCGCAGGAAGGGCGGGCGGCGGCGGTCAGCCTGCCGGCCGGGACGCGCCTGGTGGTGCGCGGCCAGGCGACCCTGCAAGACGGCGCGGCGATCAGATAGGGCAGGCCGCAGACGATGAAGCTGATGCGCGCGCTGATCTCGAACCATCCGCTGGCAAATGTCGCCTTTGCGGTGGTACTGCTGCTGGGGCTGCTCAGCTACCTGACGATGCCGCGCGAACAGGACCCCGAAATCAATTTCAACTGGGTGAACATCACCACGCTGCTGCCGGGTTCGAGCGCCGAAGAGGTCGAGCGGCTGGTGACCAACCCGCTCGAAGACGGCATCAAGGGCGTTGCCGACGTCCGCTTCGTGATCTCGACGTCGCGCGAGAACATCTCGACGATTCTGGTTCGCTTTCGCGAGATTTCCGAGCGCAATTTCGACAAGCGGATGAACGACCTGCGTCGCGAAATACAGAACAAGGCCAAATCCGAGTTGCCACCCGAGGCCAAGGACCCGCTGGTGATGGAAATCACCACTTCCAACGGCTTTCCGACGGCGTCGATCCTGCTGGTCGGGCAGGCCGACGACGAGACGCTGCGCCTTAACGCGCGCCGCATCAAGACCGATCTGGAACGGATGAACGGCGTGGACAGCGTCATCGCTTCCGGGCTGCGCGACCCGGAGCTATTGATCAGCGTCAACCCGCAGGCACTGGCGGCGCGCGGACTGACCAGCACCGACGTCGCCGACAGCGTGCAGGCCTGGTACCGCGACGTTTCCGGCGGCACACTGAAAGGCCAGGGCAGCGCCTGGTCGGTCGGCGTCAAGGGGGTGTTCACCGACCCCGAGTCGCTGGCCACGCTGCCGGTCCGCTCGGCGTCGCGCCCCGAGCTCTCGGCGCGGCTGGACGAAGTCGCGCGCATCGAGCGCGCGCGCGCGCCGGCAACGCAGTACGCGTCGACCGACGGCCGCGACGCGATTTCGCTGTCGATCAACAAGAAAGCCGGCAGCAATACGCTGGAACTGGTCGACCGCCTGCGCAGCCTGATCGACCGGGAGAACGCCGTGCTCGCCGCCAGCGGCCTGCAGCTGACGCTGGCCGACGACCAGACGATCCCGACCCGGGACGCGATCGGCGTGATGCAGACCAACGCGCTCTACGGCGTGATCATGGTGCTCGCCGTCTGCTGGCTGTTTCTCGGCGGCCGGATCGGCGTGCTGGTGTCGCTGGGGATCCCGTTCTCGCTGCTCGGCACCTTCGCCGTGCTCGCCGCGATGGGCCACACGGTCAATGTCTCGGTGCTGCTCGGGGTGGTCATCGCGCTGGGGCTGCTGGTCGACGACGCGGTGGTGATCGTCGAGGCGACCTACTATCGAATCGAGCGCGGGCAGCAGGCGCTGCAGGCCAGCCTTGACGCGATCGGCGAGGTGTGGGCACCGGTGCTGGCGTCGGTGGCGACGACCATGGCCGCTTTCCTGCCGCTGATGCTGCTGCCGGGAATCGTCGGCAAATTCATGTTCATCATTCCCTTCGTGGTCACCCTGGCGCTGCTGATTTCGCTGGTCGAGGCGTTCTGGATGATGCCGGTGCATGTCGTCGCCAGCGGCCTGCGTCTCGACCGGCCGTCACCCCTGCAACTCTGGCGCAAGGACTTCAATCGCCGTATCCGGCTGCGCTACGGGCAGGCGCTGGCGTACGTGCTGCGGCGGCCGAAACGATTTGCGGCGCTGGCTCTGGCGTGCGTTGTCGCGGCCGTCGGGCTGATCGCCGGCGGCGTTGTGCGGGTGCAGTTCTTCGCTTTCGACCCGATGCGAATCATCTACGTCAACGTTGACATGCCGGCGACGGCAACGCTCGAAGATACCCGTACCGAGACCCAGGCGGTCGAGCAGGTGGTCCGCAGCCAGCTGCACGGGATCGGCGTGAGCGGCGAAGCACGCTCGGTCTATGCCAACGCCGGCGTCAAGTTCACCGATACCGAACCGCTCTACGGTGACCCTTACGGGCAGGTCATCGTTTCGCTCAATCCGCTCGTCAGGGGCGCGCGCGGGGTGAGCGAAACGGTCGAGGAGATGCGCGCCGCCGTCGAAGCGGTACCCGGGCTGGCGCGCAAGAGCTTTACCGTGCTCTCCGGCGGGCCACCGGCAGGCAAGGCGATCAGCGTCAAGGTGCGCGGCGACGACTTTGGCCGCTTGCAGGCCGCTGCCGACGCGCTGAAGGAGATCGCCGCGAGCATCCCCGGCGCCCGCGACGTCCAGGACGACAATGTTCCCGGCCGCCCGCAGCTGACCCTGCGGCTTGATCGCGACGCCTTGCGCAAGGCGGGTTTGAACGCCGCGCAGCTGGCTCGGCAGGTGCGCATCGCGATCGACGGCGAGGTGGTCGCTTTCACCCGCGACGAGGGCGACAAGATCGAGCTGCGAGTACGCTCGGAGCGGAGCGCGCGGCTCGACCCGGCGACCTTTCTGAACGAGCCGATCGCCCTGCCGGATGGCCAGATTACCCGCCTGGGCGCGCTGGTCGCGCAGGAGATCTCGCCCGGACGCGGCTTCATCCGTCATTACAACCTGCGCCGCACGATCACCGTCGAAGCCAACCTGGACAAGGAGCGCACCGACACCGCGGCGGCCAACGCCATCATCGCCAGCGCGTGGGAGCGGATCCGCGCCGGCCATCCCGGCGTCAGCCTCGATTTCTCCGGCGAACTCGAGGATATCGAGGAAAGCCTGGCGGCGATGAAGATCCTGTTCCTGCTCGGCGTCGGGCTCATCTACCTGATCCTCGCGGCGCAGTTTGCCAGTTACTGGCAGCCGCTGATGATCCTGGTCACCGTGCCGCTGGCCTTCACCGGCGTCGCCTTCGGGCTGGCGCTGTCGGGCAACCCGCTATCGCTATACACGCTGTACGGGGTGATCGCCCTGACCGGCATCGGCGTCAACTCGGCGATCGTCCTGATCGACGCCGCCAACGACCGCCGCCAGCGTGGCATGAGCAGCATGCATGCGCTGATCCTGGCCTCGCGCCGGCGCGTCGTGCCGATCGTGATCACTACCACGACGACCATCGGCGGCCTGTTCTCGCTGGCCTTCGGGATCGGCGGCAAGAGCCTGCTGTGGGGACCGGTGGCGTCGAGCATCGTCTGGGGGCTGACCTTCTCGACGGTGCTGACGCTGTTTGCCGTGCCGCTGCTCTATCTGGCGTTCATGCGCGAACGCCGGCCGGCGACGCGAGCGTCCTTCTGGAGCAGCTGGCGACGCCAGCAATGAGTGCCATGGGGCCGGTGGCGCGAGCGACAAGCGGCAGCGAGGTCGCCTCTCGAACAGCGCGGTTTCCCGATTCGACGAGGGCTGGCACAATGTGCCACCTGGGGTAGCCTGATGCGTTGCCGAAGGCGCCGGCCAACACCGCCCGGCCAGACCCAGACCTCATCGCTACCCGATCGCAGGACCACGATTGCAGGACCCCATGAAAATAGCCAGCTGGAACGTCAACTCCCTAAAGGTCCGCCTGCCGCAGCTGCTCGACTGGCTGGCGATACAGCAGCCCGACGTCGTCTGCCTGCAGGAAACCAAACTCGACGACCCTTGCTTCCCGCGGCAGGAAATCGAGGACACCGGCTATCACGTCGTCTACTCCGGACAGAAAACGTACAACGGCGTCGCCCTGCTGGCGCGCGAACAGCCGACCGAGATCGTCGCCGGCAACCCGCATTACCCGGATCCGCAAAAACGCCTGCTGGCGGCGAGGATCGGTGGAATTGGCGTGGTCTGCGCCTATGTGCCGAATGGCCAGGCGGTCGGTAGCGACAAATACGCCTACAAGCTCGAATGGCTGGCGGCGCTGACCCGATGGCTCGCCGAGCGACTGGCGGCGAATCCGCGGCTGGTGCTGGCCGGCGATTTCAACATCGCTCCGGACGACCGTGACGTTCATGACCCGCAGCAATGGGCCGGGCAGATCCTCTGTTCGCCGGGCGAGCGCGCGGCTTTCCAGAGCCTCCTGGGGCTCGGTCTGAAAGACAGTTTTCGCCTCTTCGAGCAGCCCGAGAAGACCTTTTCGTGGTGGGACTACCGAATGCTCGGTTTCCAGAAGAACCGCGGGCTGCGCATCGACCACATTCTTCTTTCCGAAGCGCTCGCCCGGCGCTGCACGGCAGCCGGAGTCGAGCGTGCGCTGCGCAAGCTCGAGCGACCGTCGGACCACGCGCCGGTAAGCGCCGAGCTGGCCGACTGATGCAGGCGCTCGCCGACAGTTCGCCGCCGGCGCTGCTGACGCTGTACCCGGCGCTGCGCTCGCTGCCCGTCGCACAGCTGGCGGCCTCGTGCCCGGCAAGCGCCGTGCGCCAGGTGCCGGCGGGCACGCAACTGTTCAGCGAACGACAGGACTGCCTGGGATTCCCGTTGCTGCTCTCCGGCACCATCAAGGTGGTGAAAAGCACCGCCAGCGGCCGCGAGATGCTGCTCTATCGCGTCGAGCCGGGAGGCTCGTGCATCATCAGTTCGAGCTGCCTGCTCGGCCACACGCCGTACACCGCGCGTGGCGTCGCCGAGACACCGCTGTCGCTGCTGGTCTTGCCGACCGCGACGTTCGCGATCCTGGTCGCCGAAAACGCGATGTTCCGCGACTTCGTCTTCCACCTGTTCGCCGAACGGATCGCCGAACTGATGCAGCTGGTCGAGGAAGTGGCCTTCCATCGTCTCGACCAGCGCCTGGCCAAACTGCTGCTCGCCAGGGGCGAAGGCATCCGCAGCACGCACCAGGCGCTGGCCGAAGAACTCGGCAGCGTCCGCGAGATCGTCAGCCGCCTGCTCAAGGGCTTCGCCGTGCAGGGGCTGGTCAAGCTCGGCCGCGAGCAGATTGTGGTGATTGACCGGGCTGGACTGCAGCAGCTGGCGGAGAGCAATCGCTGACGGCGATTGCGTGCGTGAAGCGTCGCTGTGTGACCGCGGTTACATACGCGAGCAGCGCGACTCGATATTCTGGCCCCGTCACTCACAACAACTCACGGAGCCAATCATGAAAACCAACGTCGGTGGAATCGACAAGATTCTGCGCATTGTCGTCGGCATCGCGCTGCTCGGCATGGCCGCCCTCGGAGTCGTCGGCGCCTGGGGCTGGATCGGCGCAGTCCCGCTGCTGACCGGCCTGTTCGGCGTCTGCCCGGCCTACAGCCTGCTAGGGGCGAGCACCTGTCCGGTCAAGAAGAGCGCCTGATCGCCGGACTTTCCGGACTTTGCCCGTCTTTTTCAGAATCTACAGTATCGACGGCGTGCCATCGCGGGACGCCGTTTTCATTTCAGGCTGTTGGCCAGGCGCAGATAGTCGGCGACCGACAGCTCCTCGGCCCTGGCCGTAGGAGAAACGCCGAGCGCCGCCAGCTGGCCATCGTCGACCAGGCTCTTGAGACTGTTGCGCAACATTTTGCGGCGCTGTCCGAAAGCCAGCGAGACCAGCGTTGCGAAGCCTTTTTCGTCGGCCGCCGACAACTCCTCCGGTGGACGAGGAATCAGCCGGACCATCGCCGAGTGAACCCTGGGTGCCGGACTGAACGCTTCTGGCGGCACCTCGAACAGTGGCTCGATGACGAAGCGGTATTGCAGCATCACCGACAGCCGCCCGAAGTCGCCGCTTCCAGGATCGGCGACCATCCGCTCGACGACTTCGCGCTGCAACATGAAATGCATATCGCGAACGCAGCGGCCAAAGCTGGCGAGGTGAAAGAGTAGCGGCGTCGAGATGTTGTAGGGCAGGTTGCCGACCACCCGCAGGCGGCGACCCGTAGCTCCGGCCAGAGTGCCGAAGTCGAAGTTCAGCGCGTCCCCGGCATGCACGGTCAGGCGGTCGGCTGGATGCCTTTGCTGGAGCCGGGCAACGATGTCGCGGTCGATCTCGACGACATGCAGGTGGTCGAGCCGCCGCAGCAGCGGCTCGGTCAAAGCACCGAGGCCAGGGCCGATCTCGACCAGCAGGTCGGCACGCTGCACGGCAAGCTCGGCGACGATGTCGGCGACGACCTGCTGGTCGACCAGGAAATTCTGCCCGAAACGCTTGCGGGCGACGTGTGCACTCACGGCGTCACCGCTTCAGCGCGCGCGGACGCACGCACTCAGCGCTCGCCGCCGGCCCGCTCGGCCATTTCGATGGCCTGCTCGACGGCCACCAGCAGGCTGCCGGAATCGGCCTGGCCGCTGCCCGCCAGGTCGAGCGCGGTCCCGTGATCGACGGAGGTGCGAATGATCGGCAAGCCGAGCGTGACGTTGATGCCGTGGCCAAAGCTCGCGTACTTGAGCGCCGTCAGCCCCTGGTCGTGGTACATCGCCAGGACGCAGTCGCCGCGTGCCAGAACCGCCGGCGAGAACATCGTGTCCGCGGGCAGTGGCCCGAGCAGCGTCATCCCCTCGGCACGCAAGCTGTCGAGCACCGGGCCGATCACCTCGATTTCCTCACGACCGAGGTAGCCACCCTCCCCGGCATGCGGGTTGAGACCGGCGACCAGAATGCGCGGTCGGGCAATACCGTACTTCGCTCCCATCTCGGCGTGCAGAATGCGCAGCGTCTCTTCGACGGCCCTGCAGGTCACCGCCGCCGGCACCTCGCGCAGCGGCAGATGGATCGTCACCAGCGCCACCCGCAGGCCGCCACCGGCGAGCATCATGACCACCCGCGGCGTTGCCGTGCGCTCGGCGAGGTATTCGGTGTGCCCGGTGAACGGAATGCCGGCATCGTTGATGACACCCTTGTGCACCGGTGCGGTGACCATCGCCGCGAACTCGCCACGCTGGCAACCGGCCAGCGCCCGGTCGAGCAGCGCCAGCACGTAAGGCGCATTGGCCGGATTCAGACGACCCGGGTCGGCACTGGCCGCCAGCGGCAGATGCAGCACGTCGAGCATGCCGGCTTGCGGTGCCAACGCCGGGTCCCACTCGCGCAAGGGCGCCAGGAGCTGCAGTGCCGCGGCCCGCTCGGCAAGCAGCGTACGATCTGCCACGATCACCAGGCGGGCGGGGAAGCGCCCAGCCAGCGAGCGATCGGCCAGACGCAGACAGATGTCGGGGCCAATTCCGGCCGGTTCGCCGGAGGTGACGGCGATCGCCGGCAAGCGGCCGTGCTCGCTCAACGCTCCTCCAGCCGAAGCTCGACGTAGGCCCGGTCACGGGTCTGGCGCAGCCAGTCCTGGTAGGCCTCATCGCGCTTGCGATCACGCAGCGTCTGCCGCGCCGCCGAGCGCTGGCGGTCGCTCGACACATCCTGGACGCGCCGCTCGAGCACTTCGATCAGGTGAAAGCCAAACGGCGACTGAACCGGCTGACTGAGTTCGCCGGGGCTCAGGAGGTTCATCGCCCGCTCGAACTCGGGGACCGTGTCACCGGGGTAGATCCAGCCCAGATCCCCGCCCTTCGACGCCGACCCGTCCTGCGAGAACAGCCTGGCCAACTCGGCGAAGCTCTCACCGTACTTGATCCGCTCGCGCAAACCCTCGAGCTTGTGCCGCGCTTCAGGCTCCGACACCAGTTCGTTGACCTTGATCAGGATGTGCCTGGCGTGCGTCTGCTGCACCGCCGGCAGGGCGCCGCCTCCGCGCTTGCCGAGCAGCTTGACCAGGTGGAAACCGTTCGAACTGCGCAGAACGGGAGAAACCTCGCCGACCTTGAGCGTCACTGCCACTTCGGAAAACATCGCCGGCAGGCGATCAAGCGGACGCCAGCCAAGGTCGCCCCCTTTCAAACCGTCAGGCGCGTCCGAATAGGCGGCAGCAAGCTGTGCGAAATCATCGCCTTGCCGCAAACGGTCGACGATCTGATCGGTCTTGGCCCGCAGCTTCTGGATCTGCTCGGGACTTGCCGACTCGGGCGCACGCAGCAAGATGTGCGCGATCTGATACTCCTCACCGCTGCCACCCTTCCCCGTCGCGCCCGCAAGGTAGTTGTCGATCTCGCCTTCGGAGATAAAGATCCTGCTGTCCACCTCGCGCTCGCGCAAACGCGCGATGGTCATTTCGGCACGAATCTCCTCGCGAAAGCTGGCAAAGGCAATGCCGTCCTTTTCCAGAGCGACACGAAACTGGGGCAGCGACATTTTGTTGTTGGCCGCGATGCGCTGCAGCGCCTGGTCGAGTTGCGCGTCGTCGACGCGCAAGCCCACTTCCCGGGCAAACTGCAATTGCACCTTGTCCATCACCAGTCGTTCGAGCATCTGGCTTTCGAGCGTCGCACGCGGCGGCAGCGCTGTCCCCTGCTTCTGCAACTGAGCCAGAGCCGAGTCGAGGCGCGAGCGCAACTCGTACATGGTGATCACTTCGTCATTGACCACGGCAACGATGCGGTCGGCGGCGACCGGCTGGGCGGCCGATGAGCGGGGCGGGTTTTGCGCGGCCGCCGCGCCAGCCAGGCAGGCGAACAAGAGCAGCGTGCGAAAGAAGAGCATCATGGTCAAGCCTACTGTTCAGCCAAGGCCGAGTCGGTCATCGGGTGATTGGCTACACCGTAGCCTGAAATCCGGCGCTGGAGAAGATTCAGGGGACTCGAGCCCAGGCGGGCGAAATCGCTCAGCTCGAGTTGTACAAAGGCACTTGTCGACGAAGTCGCCTCGGCAGTCTGGACGCGATGGCCAACCACCCGCAACACCCAGCAGCCCGCGTTGTATTCCAGACCGCCGATGATCTCGACCGGCGTATTCTGCTCGAACGAATAGTTGTAGCGACCGACCGCCTGCCAGCGCCCGCTGATGGGCCACTGCCCGGAGACGTCTACCTGATTGATCGGCGTGGCCGCCTGCGTGTTGTAACTGTAGGAGGCATTGAGCAGCTTGCCAGCTTCCGGAAAGTAGCGCGCCCCGATCGAGTAACGCTGGAACTGCTGGTCACCGGGGTCGTACTGCACGGCGGCGTCGGCATACACTCGGGGCAGCACCTGGCCGGTAAACCCGGCCAAAAGATCGGAATTGCTCCATTTGCGTGCGGTGGTGCCTGGTAGCGTCACCTTGTCGTCGGTGAAGTAGAGACGCTGGCCGATCATTCCGCGCATGATTTCGGCACCGCTGGCGGGGTCGATCAGGCGAGACGAGACGGCGGCTGTCAACTGGTTGGCGTTGTTGATGCGATCCCAGCCGGAGAACTGGTTGTCAGCGAAGATCTGCGCAAAGTTGAAGTCAGCCAGCGCCGTGTCGAAGACCGGGATGTTGTTCTGGTTCTTGTAGGGAATGTTCAGGTAGTACAGTCGAGGCTCGAGGGTCTGCGTGTAGTCACGACCGAACCAGTTGCTGGGCCGCTCGAAGGTCATCCCGGAATCGACGCTGAAGATCGGCAAGCTGCGATTGATCGAACTGCGGTCATTGGCTCCCGAAACCGGGTACGACAAGGCGTACTGGGTGACGTTGACGCCGACTCGCGGCGTCACATACCACCCCGGCGTGACGTAGGGCAGCGAGACCTGCGGTTGCAGCACCGCTCGCTGGCCCTCGACCTTGGCCGACGAGGGATGGATAAAATAGGTGTATTGCCCGAACAGCGAACTGTCGGTCGAGAACAGGTCGGGCTGCCGGGCGTTGAGGGTAATCTGGGGCATCAGGCGATAGGGCGGCGTGACCGGATTCTTGGGGTCGGGCTGCAGCGTCTGGTAGGACTGGACATTGACCATCGCATTCCACCAGCCGCCACCACCGTAAGTCAGCATCCCCTGCTGCAGGAGCTGAGTCTCGGAGGTCTTGGAAATCTGGCTCGACAAGTCAGTGTAGTAGTCGCTGTCTGAAACCCGGTTGTAGTTGATCGCTCCCGAAAAGCCGTTGGCGGTCACCTGATTATGCGTCAGCGCCACCCCCCAGCGATCGATACCGGCCTGCCGGTCGTTGGGGAGATACTCGAGTCGCGCCTTGCTGGCATAAATGCCACCAAGGGCTTCGTTCATGTAGCGCACGTCGGTGCCGATTTCCAGCCCGCGCTTGGTGAGCACGCGCGGCTCGAACGTCGCATCCATGTTCGGCGCGATGTTCCAGTAGTACGGCAACATAAACTCGATGCCGTTGTCACTGCTCGAACCATAGGTCGGAGTGAGAAAACCCGACTTGCGCTGATTGTTGAGCGAGAACGACATCCACGGCGAATAGAGAATCGGTACGCCAAGGAAGCGCACCGTGGCGTCGTTGCCGGTACCCACCTCGTTGTCGTAATCGAGTTTGAGATCGGCGATGCTGAGGTACCAATCGTCGTTCCCGGGCTTGCAGGTGGTGTAGGTCGCGGTACTCAGGCGGATCTGGTTCTCGCCCTCGAAGTCGATGCGCTCGGCTTCGCCACGCGCCTCGGTAGCGCCGTTTTTCGCGCGGTCCCGCGACTTGACCTTGGTCTGCCCAGGCGCGATGTCCAAAGCCCGTGGCGCCGCGAAACCGCTGGTGAATTCGCTGCTTGGCGTGCTGCTCCGCGCACGAACCGCTTCCTTCGGCGGTCGTTTGACGAAGTACGAAGCGTCGTCGAAGAAACCAAACTGATCTTCGAGCTTCATCCGCATCTTGACCCCAGAGATGACATCGTCGTTCTGCTGAAAGCGCACGGAGCCGACTGCCTCGACCTCGTCGT
>DPSD01000700.1 GCA_003538495.1 Accumulibacter sp. | reverse complement strand
GAGGCCATGGACGCCGTTCCGGACGGACTGGTGATTCTCGATTCGAGCCACCAGATCCACTGGAGCAATCGCGCCGCTGGCGCGCACCTGGGAATCCGTTTGCCGCGCGACACCGGGGCAATCATCGAGCATCTGGTGCGGACCCCTGGTTTTGCCGAATACCTGAGTAGTCCGGACGCGGATACGCCCTTCGTTCTGCAGTCGCCGGCGGCCCGGACCCGCGTCTATACCGTCCGGGTGGTCCCGCTCGGCGAGCGCAACAAGCTGGTGGTCAGCCTCGACGTCACCGACGCTCGACGCGTCGAATCGATGCGCAGCACCTTTGTCGCCAATGTTTCGCACGAGCTGCGTACGCCATTGACCGTGGTCAGTGGGTTTCTCGAGCATTTTGCCGAGGATGGCGTGCTCGACACCGAGCAGCGCCAGCAGTTCGCACGCCTGATGAGCGATCAGACGGCGCGCATGTTGACCCTGGTCGACGACCTGCTGACGCTGTCGCGGCTCGAAGCAGAAGACGCCCCAGCCAGCGAGGAAGACGTCGACATGGCCGATCTCCTGGCGCAGCTGCTGGCCGAGGGGCAAAGCCTCAGCGAAGGCCGGCATCGTCTCGCGGTCAGCTGCGAGGGGCCGGGCGTTCGCGGTAACCGGAAGGAACTGCACAGTGCCTTTGGCAACCTGGTATCGAACGCCATTCGCTACACGCCAGCTGGTGGCAGCATCGGCATCGAATGGCGGGTCCGCGACGACGTCGCCACCTTTTCGGTGCGCGACTCGGGTGTCGGTATTGCTGCCGAACACCTGCCACGGGTGACCGAGCGTTTCTACCGTGTCGACCGCGGTCGCTCGCGGGAGACCGGTGGCACCGGCCTCGGTCTGGCGATCGTCAAGCACATCCTTCTGCGTCACCAGGCAAGCCTGGCAATCGAGTCCGAAGTGGGCGAGGGCAGCACTTTCCGCGTCGTGTTTCCAGCCTGGCGCCTGCAACCGGCGGTGTCCGGAGCGGCCTGAAGGGACGGCCTGAGGCGCGGCACCCGCGGCTCCCGCTGGCCGCAGGAATCGTCGGGGGCTTGCATTTGCCGCTGCAGATCGCATAATCAGCGCGGTCCGGGGGGTTCCACTTGCGCGACGGCAAAGACACGGGCGTCTCGTCGCCTTTCTTGGAGGGAGTCAAACGTGAAAATGATCACCAGACCGGCCATGGCGACGCTTTCCATCGTCTTCGCCAGTACCGCCTATGGCTTTGGCGGTGCGTGCATTCCGCTGACCGGGGTTGTCCAGTCCACTCCCGATGGCGCTTGTACGATCAGGGGTGCGCAGAGCGCCTGGAGCGGCAGCGAGTTGCCCGACCCATTGCTCGCCGATGTCTTGCCCCCTTCGGTGCCCGCCGCGTCGCTCTGCTTCACGGTCAAGGGATTTGGCACCGCGCAGTTCTCGGGGTCGGCGGGATTGACGACGGTGCTGGCCGGCAACCGAACCCCGCAAGGCGAGTTCGTTCCGCGCGGTCCCACGCCGCTCACTTTCGAGTCCGGAGTGCGTGCGGGCCTTACGAGTTTCACCGCTCAGACGGTGTTGACCGGCAAGGTCTTTGCGGGTCCCAAGCAGCTTTCCGGCAAGCTTTACACCAAGGACACCGGCACGATCACGGCCGATGGCAAGGTGGCGGAGATCCTCAAGATCGTCGGCGGCACCAAGGGATTCGCGGGCGCCACTGGAACAATTGCCATAGCCGGCCAGGAACTGGGTGGTTTCGCGGTCTATACGGGTGAGATCTGCCCCGGTCAGTGAGCCGGCGTTCGGGCAATCGCCAGCGGGGGAACGCTCTCCTTGATGGTGCGGGCGAACTTTCGGCGGTCGCGCCGGGTCACTCGTCCGCGCTGTCAATATCGGCCCGACCGTCGTCGTCGTAAGGCTGCTCCGGAAGATCTGGTCCGCCCGGCGGCCAGGCTTCCGGAGCTTCCCGTTCGACTTCAGGCGCCTGCGAAGCGGCATGGGCGGTACTTGCGGCAATCTGTCCAGAGATGTGATAGACCGCTGCCATCACCCCGGTAGTGGTATTTTCCATCAGGCCGTGCCACATTTCGTCGAGCGCAGCGTTCAGGCTTTCCCGGATCTGTGCCTCCAGTTCTGGCCGTTGGTTCTCGTGCGTGATCGCACTGATGCCGGTCGCCCCCAGAGAAATCACCATCCCGGCGACGCCGCCAGCCGCCGCGGCGGCGGCGCTGGCACCGCCGCCGATGGCGAGCCTGGCCACCAGTCGTTCGGCCATCTGCTCGGCCAGCGGCGACATCCTGGCGTCCGATGGCCCGGCTCCGACGTCACCGCCAGCCTTGCGGACGTGCGCCAGAAGCGTCGCATAGGCGGGCAGATCACCGATCGGTTGAGCGTGCACCAGTTGGAAGAGCGAGGCGCCGTGCGCGGCTGGAGGCGCCAGGGAAATCGCCGGAATGGCTTTGAGTCGCTGCTCGAACTGTTCGGCCGGGACACCGTAGCGCGCCGGGATGGCCGGAATCCGGGCGCTCAGGAGCTGGACGTAAAGCGCCGTCGCTTGCCCCCGGATCACCTGCGGGTCGATCTCCTCGGCGACCGGTCCCAGCACCCGCTGGTGGTATTGCTCCTGCAGGTAGGCGGCCAGTCGTTTGGCGGCGGCATTGCTGCCTTCGCCACTTCCCAACTGGTACCAGGCCACCTTGATGGCCAGCCACTGCTGCGTCCAGTAGCCGCCATACCACGGAATGAAGTCTTCTTCGGTGCGCTGGCGGACGCGGCTGCGCCACGCTTCCATCGAGCCGCGCGCGTAGTTCCAGGAGGGTCCGGTCGCGGCCAGTGATGCCGCGGCGATGTCGCGGTCGACCAGTTGCCAGGTGCGCTCGGAGACCTGGACCGCCGGCGCGAGATCGGGCGCGCGTTCGCGACTGGCACATCCGGCCAGCCCCACCAGCAAGGCGGTGAGCAGCGAATAGACGGTCCGAACCGCTGCCCCGTGAATCAAGTTTGGCACATGCTTTCCCGCGCTCGTTGGTGCCCGCTGTCCAGGCCCTGTTATTGCTCGAAGCCATTATAGACGGCGACATCCCGAGGCGATCTGTTGTCGTGCCTGTGGCTTGCGCGGCAGCGCTCGTTGGCTGCTACCGTTTCTTTCCACTTTGTGACAAGGAGGATATATGAAGGCATTTCGCTTGCTGCTCGGCCTGTGGGCACTCTTGGTCTTGCTGCCGCTCCAGGCCGCGGACAACCTGAACGCGTTTCCGGCGGCCGACGCGGGCATGGTGCGCTACGTTCTGCAACTTCCGGAACAGCAGGACGAAGCCGATTTCAGGGTCGAGCTGGTCGCTGGGCAGACGGTCGAGGTTGACCCCGCCAACAGGTACTTTTTCGCCGGCACGATCGCGAACGAAACGATCCCGGGTTGGGGGTTCGTGCGTTACATGATCAGCAGCCTGGGGCCGATGGCCGGGACCCTGATGGCGATCAACCCGGGCACGGCGAAGGTGCGTCGCTTCATCGCTCTTGGTGGCGAAACCTACCTGATCCGCTACAACAGCCGTGTACCGATCGTCGTCTACGCGCCGGAAGGCGTCGAAGTACGTTATCGGATCTGGCGCACCGGCCCGGAAACGACCGCGATGGACAGGGGGTGAATAGCTGCGCCGGGGTCGGCAGCCCTGCAAGATCGCCCGGCATGCCTTGCGATGCTTGTGCTGGCGGTGCGGTCGGGCCCGCGAAGCCTGCCCTTGAGCGACCTGATGGCCCGGCCGCGACCGGTCGAGCGGCGCTTGCCTAGCGCCCGGCCAGCAAGCGGCCCAGCATCCGCATCAGGTCGCCGCCATTGCCCAGGCCATTCTGCGGCCGCTGCCCGGCGGGGGTGAGCTGGTCGATCAGATCGGGCAGGACTTGCGACAGCTGCTGGGCTGTATCAGAAGAGCTGGAGCCCAGCTTGCCGGCCAGGTCGGCGATCGTCTCCGGCCCCAGCGCTTGGCGGATCTGCTCGCCCGAAATTGCCTGATTCTGACCCGCGCCGATCCACGAAGCGGTCACCTCGCCGAGACCGGCCCGCAGGAAGCTGGCGATCAAGCCACCGATGCCGCCGGCCGGGCCATCATTGGCGAGCACTCCGGCCAGCGCTTGCAGCAGGTGGGGGTTGTCGAGCAGCGGGCCCACGAGGCCCGCCAGGCCGTTGTTCTGACCACCGTCGGCAGACGGCTGGCCACCCAGGACAGAGCCCAGGACGGTATCGAGCAAACCCATGCTGTAGGTCTCCTGGCAAAAATGCCGGGCGGGTATGCGAGGCGATCGCCTCGCAGCGTGCCGGAATGCGTCTTCGCCCATGGCGCCTGACAGGAAGTCGGGACGAGAACGCCATCGGCGGATTCTACACCGACGCCGTCGAGCTTCCGTCACCGGCGACGTTCGGATCATCGAGAGCGCGAAATCGTCCTTGACTTTAATGTCGATATGGCTACACTCGTCGATATGTTTGTCGCCGTCCCATGAATCAAGGGGTGACCATGCTGGGTGATTACGGTCGGACGATTCCTCGCCAGTGGCAGGCGATGTCCAAAGTTTTTGCAGCGCTTGGCGACGAGCATCGGCAGCGCATTCTGCTGCTCTTCGAGCCGGGCGAGCGGCTCAATGTCGGGCAAATTGCCCAGGTCTCGACGCTCGCCCGGTCTACGGTTTCGCACCATCTGAAGACCCTGCGCGAGGCCGATGTCCTGCTCTCCGAGAAAGTGGGCAAGGAAGTCTACTTCTGGATCAACAAGGCGTTTCTCGAAGAATGTCTGGGCAACGTCCTCGATTACCTGCGGGAAAGCGCGTGAGCGGGCAGTTTGGCCGTGCTCGTCAGACGCGATGAACCCGCGGCGTCGCCGTCTTCTGTTCGGCGGGCTGGCGGCCACCGGCGTGACGCTGACTGCGCTCCTGGCCCAACGTTCGCCGGCCCTGTTCAACGCCTGCCACGCGCTGCTGCCGCCAGCGACAGCGGCGCACGAACTGGTCCAGTCGGCGTGGGCGGGAGTGGACGCGAAGCGCTTCCTCGACTGCCACGTGCATCTGGTCGGTACTGGCGATTCGGGCAGCGGTATCGAGGTCCATCCACGGATGGAGAGCCTCTTCCATCCCCTGCAGTATGCCCAGCGACTGTTCTATCTGAACGCCGGGTGTGTTCATGACGCGCCGGGGCGGATCGACGACAGCTACGTCGAGCGCCTGCAGAATCTCGTCGACGGACTGCCGCCGGGAGCCAGGCTGCTGCTCTTCGCTTTCGACCGCTTCCACGACGTTGACGGTCGCGCCGACCCCGATCGCAGTTCTTTCTACACCCCGAACGCCTACGCGCGGTCGGTCGCCGACCGTCATCCGCAAGCCTTCGCGTGGGCGGCGTCGATTCATCCGTATCGTGTCGACTGCGTCGAGGAACTCGCTGCCGCCGTGCGCGCTGGCGCGCGGGCGGTCAAGTGGCTGCCGCCGGCGATGGGTATCGATCCGTCGTCGCCGCTTTGCGACCGCTTCTATGCGGCGCTGGCCAGCCACGACGTGCCGCTGATCAGCCACGCCGGCGAGGAGAGGGCCGTCGATGGCGGCGATCTGCAGGCTTTCGGCAACCCGCTGCTGCTGCGCCGGCCGCTGGACCACGGCGTGCGGGTGGTGGTTGCCCATTGCGCTTCGATCGGCAGCGCGGTCGACCTCGATCGGGGAGCGAACGGCCCGCAGGCGACTTGTTTCGACCTCTTTGCCCGGCTGATGGGCGAAGCGCGCTATGACAAACTGCTGTTCGCCGACATCTCGGCGCTGACGCTGCGCAATCGCAGTGCCGAGATCGTCCGGACGGTGATCGAGCGCAGCGAGTGGCATCCGCGACTGCTCAATGGTTCCGACTATCCCTTGCCCGGCATCGTGCCGCTGATCTCTCCCGCAGAGTTCGCCGAGGGTGGCATGCTGCCGCAGTCGGCGGTGCCGGTGCTCGAGACGATCCGGCAGCATAATCCGCTGCTCTTTGACTTCGTTCTCAAGCGACACCTGTCCGCGGGTGCCCAGCGCTTCGCTGCGTCGGTCTTCGAGACCCGCGCCTTCTTTGAAAGGAACAGTGCATGAGTTCCCAGTTCGGCCTGCTCAATACCCGTCGCTTCGCGCCCTTCTTCGGCACCCAGTTTCTTGGCGCCTTCAACGACAACCTGTTCAAGAACGCGCTGGTGGTGCTGCTCACTTTCCAGGCAACGAGCTGGACGACGCTGACGCCGGAGGTGCTGACCAACCTGGCGGCGGGGATCTTCATCCTGCCGTTCTTCCTCTTCTCGGCCACCGCCGGGCAACTCGCCGACAAGTACGACAAGGCCCGCCTGGCGCGTCTGACCAAGCTGCTCGAAATCGTCATCATGGGTGTGGCCGTGCTCGGTTTCGTGGTGCACAGCCTGGCCGTGCTGCTCGCTGCCCTGTTTCTGCTGGGCCTGCAGTCGGCGCTGTTCGGGCCGGTGAAGTACGCGATCCTGCCGCAGCATCTGCGCGAGGACGAACTGGTCGGCGGCAACGCGCTGGTCGAGTCGGGGACTTTCGTCGCCATCCTGGTCGGCACCCTGGCTGGCGGTCTGCTCGCGGCGGTGGACGGCGCGACGACCTGGATCGCGCTTGCCGGGCTGGTCGTGGCGGTGCTCGGCTATCTGTGCAGCCGCGGCATACCGGTCGCGCCGGCGCCGGTGCCCGAACTGGTGGTCGGCCTCAACCCGTTCACCGAAACCTGGCGCAACGTCGGCTTTGCGCGCCAGAACCGGACGGTTTTCCTGTCGATTCTCGGGATCTCGTGGTTCTGGCTCTACGGCGCGATGTTTCTCGCGCAGTTCCCGGTCTACGCGAAGAACGTCCTCGGCGGCAACGAGACCACGGTGACCCTGCTGCTGGCGGTGTTCACGGTCGGCATCGGCATCGGCTCGCTGCTCTGCGACCGGCTGTCGGCCGGACACGTCGAAATCGGCCTGGTGCCTTTCGGTTCGATCGGCCTGACGGTCTTCGGCATCGACCTCGCTTTCGCTTCGCCGGATCTGCTGCCCGCCGGCGCGCCGCTGCCGCTCGCCGGCGTGCTCGCCATGCACCAGACCTGGCGCGTGCTGTTCGACCTGTTTGCGCTCGGGCTATTCGGCGGCTTCTTCATCGTTCCCCTGTATGCGCTGATCCAGTTGCGCAGTGCCCCGGAGCAACGCGCGCGAATCATTGCCGCGAACAACATTCTCAACGCGCTGTTCATGGTCTGCGGCGCGCTGGCCGCCGCCGGCCTGCTTGGCAATGGCCTGTCGATCCCGGCCTTGTTCGGCATCGCCGCGCTGTGCAATGCGGCGGTGGCGGTCTACATCTACAGCCTGGTCCCCGAGTTCATGCTGCGCTTCATCGCCTGGCTGCTGATTCACTCGGTGTACCGCCTGCAGCAGAACGGGCTGGACAACATCCCGCAGGACGGGCCGGCGATTCTGGTCTGCAACCACGTCAGCTTCGTCGACCCGATCGTCATCGCCGCGGCGAGCCGGCGGCCGATCCGTTTCGTGATGGATCACCGGATCTACCGGCTGCCGGTAATCAACTTCATTTTCCGGCACATGCACACCATCCCGATTGCCCCGGCCCGGGAAGACGCGGCGATGATGGCGGCGGCCTTCGAGGAAGTCGCGCACGCGCTGGCCGCAGGCGAACTGGTGGCGATCTTCCCGGAAGGCCGGATTACCGACACCGGCGAGATCTATCCCTTCCGCCCGGGCGTTCAGCAGATCGTCGGACGGACGCCGGTAGCGGTGATCCCGATGGCGCTGCAGGGCCTGTGGGGCAGCTTCTTCAGTCGCAAGGATGGCCCGGCGATGAGCAATCCGCTGCGCGCCGGGCTGTTCGCCAGGATCGCGCTGAGCGTCGGCCCGGCGGTGGCGCCAGCGGCAGCGACGCCCGAGCACCTGCGCGAGATCGTCGCTGCGCTGCGCGGCGACTGGCGCTAAGCGTCAGCGTCGTCGGCGCGCGAGGAAGGTCTGATGTGGCTGCTCGGACTCTTGCTAGGGGCGGCATTCGGCAGCCTGCTGGGGATCGTCGGTGCGCTGCTGGGCGGCGTGCTCGGCGTGTTGCTGGGCCGGGAACTGGCGCAGCGCCTGGCCAGTCGTAGCGGCCAGGTGTCGCAGCCACGGTCTTCGAACGAGCAGCGTCTGCAAACCCTGGAGGCGCAAGTCGATTGGCTTTGCCGCGAGTCGCAGGCTTTGCGTGCCGAGCTGGCGCGAATGCGCGGAGAGCAGCTGCCCGGGTTGGGAGAGGAGTCGCGCGTGGAGGTGGCCCGCGAGTCGAGCAGCGAGTCGACCCCGCCGGCCGGGATGACCGAGGCGGAGCAGCCTGACGGCCCGCCTGCCGCTGGCGACGCGCCTGCGCCCACTGTCCAGCCCATGGCCCTCGATCCCGAAGACCCTCCGACACGCTGGTGGTCGCGGCTGCTGGCTGGCAACCTGCTGGCCAAGGTCGGTGTCGTCCTGCTCTTTTTCGGAGTCGCTTCGGGACTGCGCCTGGCCGCCGAGCATGGCCTGTTTCCGGTGCCGCTGCGCCTGCTGCTGGCTGCGGTCACCGGTCTGGCCATGCTGCTCTTCGGCTGGTCGCGCGTGCAGCAGGCGGGGCAGCGGCCGGAGCAGGATACGCAGCGGATGTTCGGGCTGGCGCTGCAGGGTGGCGGTCTGGCGATCCATTATCTGATCGTCTATTTCATGCTCGCGCGCTACGCGATGCTTGGCGAAGTCAGCGCTTTCGCGCTTTTCGCCGTCCTCGGCGTCGTCTGCGTGCTGCTGGCGATGCGCCAGAAGGGTGAGCTGCTGGCGGTCCTGGGGATCGCCGGTGCTTTCCTGGCGCCGCTGCTGGCGGCGGGGAACGGCGCCGACCCGCGGCTGTTGTTCGCTTATTTCAGCCTGCTGAACGCCTTCGTTCTCGGCGTCGGCTGGGTGCACGCCTGGCGGCGGCTCAATATCGCCGGCTTCGTGTTGACCCTGGTGGTCGGCATGAGCTGGGCGATCGAACTGTATCGGCCGGCGCATTACCCGCTGATCCAGGGCTTCCTGATCGTCTTCTGCGTCATGTACTCGGCGGCCTCGCCGCTGACCGCGCTGCTGCGCGCGCCAGGCTGGAAGGGCTGGGGCGAGGGCACTCTGCTGTTCGGTACGCCGCTCGCCGGCAGCTTCTTACAGGCGGCGCTGCTCGGCGATGATCGCCACGGCCTCGCTTTCAGCGCCCTGCTGGCTGGCGTGTACTACCTTGGCTGGTGGGTGGCGCTGTATCGCCGGATGACCATGCTCGGGACGGAGATACGTCTCCTTGAGCGCTGCCACCTGGCGATCGCCATCGTCTTCCTGACCCTGGCGGTGCCGCTTGCTTTCGGGGCGCAGGTGACTTCGGCGCTGTGGGCGGTCGAAGGCGTCGCCGTGCTGTGGTTCGGCGTCCGCCAGCAGCGCCGTGTCGCGCAGGCTTTCGGGTCCGCGATGCAGCTGTTGGCGGGACTATCCTTCCTGGCTGGTGTGGACGAGCTGGGGCACGCGCAACCGGTATTCAACGATGTCTGCCTCGGGGGCGTGCTGATCGCTGCCGCCGGCCTGGCCGGTGCGCGCCTGTTGCACGGGTTGCCGAAGCCGCTCTTGCCGTCTTCTCTGTTGCTCGGCTGGGCGCTGCTGTGGTGGTTCGCCAGCGCCGGCCGCGAGATCGACGCGTTTGCGCCGGCGTCGCAGCAATTTCCCTTGCTGCTGCTCTTCGCGGTGCTGTCGCTGGCCACCCTCGAATGGTACGGCGCCGCCGCCCGATGGACTGCCGCCCGCTGGGCTGCGGCGTTGCTGTTGCCCATAATGTGGCTGCTGGCTGGTACGGCGGTGCTGCGCGACGGGCACGCGCTCGCCGGGGCGATGGTCGTCGTCATGCCGGGTGCGCTGGCGCTGCATTACTGGCTGCTGGCGCGGCAGGAAAGGGCCGGCGCGGCGATGAGCCGACTCGCCGGCTTGCGCCACGTCGCCGCCTGGTGGCTGTTGCTGCTGATCGTCGGCGTCGAGCTGGCCTGGCTCGGCCAGCGTCTGGCGCCCGGCGTCAGCCTTTGGCCGCTGCTGGCCTGGGGGCTAGTGGCGGCGGTCGGCCTCGCGCTGCCAGACGCCGGCCAGCGCCGGTGGCCGTTCTCGGCGCAGCTCGCGAGCTATCGAGGGGCGGCGACGCTGCCGGTCGCGCTGGCCGCCGGGTGGTGGTCGCTCGCCGCCAACTTCGGCCACGCGGGTGGTGGCTCCGGGCTGCCGTATCTGCCGCTGGTCAACCCTTTCGACGCGACGCAACTGCTGCTGCTGGTCGCGCTGCAGGGGTGGCTGCGGCGGTTGTGCGACGCACCACTGCCCGGCTGGGGAGCGGCCGCGCGGCTGCGCGCCGTTCCGGCAGCGCTGGCGCTGGTTTGGATCAGCATGCTCGCGGCGCGCATCGCGCATCACTGGGGCGGGGTGCCGTTTCGCGCGTCGGCGATGTTTCATTCGGGCTTGCTGCAGGGACTGCTGAGCCTGCTGTGGGCGGCGGTGGCTCTGGCGCTGATGATCCGGGCCACCCGGCAGCGCAGTCGGCCCGGCTGGTACGCCGGTTTCGCGCTACTCGCCGTGGTCGGTGTCAAGTTGTTGCTGGTCGACCTGGCCAACGCCGGCACCACGATGTGGAGCGCCTCGCTGATCGGCATTGCGCTGCTGGTGCTGGCCGCCAGCCACCTGGCGCCGGTACCGCCGAAGGAAGAGCGGGCGGCGGCAGGCGCCGACGGAGACGCGAAGGCGAAAGGTTAGAATGACGGTCATGCGATTTTCACGGCAGAAACTGGGCGAACGGATCGATCTCTACGAGCGGTTGATGCGTCTCGACAGACCGATCGGCATCCTGTTGCTGCTGTGGCCGACGCTGTGGGGCCTGTGGCTTTCGGCGCAGGGCCGGCCGGACGCGCTGGTGGTGTGGATCTTCGTCCTCGGAACGGTGCTGATGCGTTCGGCCGGTTGCGTGATCAACGACCTTGCCGACCGCAACTTCGATCCACACGTGGCGCGGACCAGCCAGCGGCCGCTGGCTGCCGGCAAGGTTTCGGTACGCGAGGCACTGCTGTTGTTCGGCGTCCTGGTCGCCTGCGCTGTGCTGGTCGTCCTGCCACTGCGCAGCGGGCTGCTGGCGGCGCTGTCTGTCGCCGCCCTGTTCCTCGCCGCGAGTTACCCGTTCACCAAGCGTTTCCTGGCCATCCCGCAGGCGTACCTCGGCGTCGCCTTCGGTTTCGGCATTCCGATGGCGTACGCGGCACAGCTCGGCAGGGTGCCGGCGGATGCCTGGTGGCTGTTGCTGGCCAACGTGTTCTGGGCGGTCGCGTACGACACCGAGTACGCGATGGTCGACCGTTCCGACGACCTGAAGATCGGTATCCGGACTTCCGCGATCACCTTCGGCCGCGCCGACGTCGCGGCGGTGATGTGCTGCTACACGCTGGCGCTGCTGCTGATCGGCACGGTCGGTTACCGACTCGGCCTGGGCGGGGTGTTCTACGGCGGGCTGACGGTCGCGGCGGCGATCGCCGGCTACCATTACACGCTGATTCGCGAGCGCGATCCGCAGCGCTGCTTCAAGGCTTTTCTGCACAACAATTGGCTGGGTGCCAGCGTCTTTGCCGGCATCGCCCTCGATTTTCTGCTCTCGAAAGGGGTCACCGGATGAAGAACGTCCTGATTTGCTCGCTGGCGCTGCTGGCGGGAACAGCGCACGCCGCCGAAGATGCGCGGCAACTGGCGCCGCTGCCGGCCGCCGCCGAAGCAACCGTGCGCGCCGAGATGCGCGCCAACTTGTTGGCGCTGAACGAGATTCTTGTTCTGGTCGGAGCGGGCAAGGTGAAGGAGGCTGGTGAGCTCGCCGAGAAGGAACTCGGGGTCTCGGCGATGGGCAGGCATCGCGGCCAGCCGGTCGACGCGCGTCCCGGACCGCACATGCCGCCGGCGATGCACGCTACCGGGATCGACGGGCATCGGGCGGCGAGCGAATTTGCCCGGATCGCGGCCACCGGCGACCGTGACCAGACCATTGCCGCGTTGCCGTCGCTGACCAGCGGCTGCGTGGCCTGTCACTACGCTTACCGTATCCGCTAGTCAAGGGTCGCTGGTGGCGTAGGAATGGATCGATGATCGTCATCGCGCTGGCGCCAGCCGTTCGGCGTCGGCGGCGCGGTGGTGCTCAATGCATGCCGACATACCCATCGTGTCGTCGTCAAGGTCGAGAATCGCGCCAGGAAATCGTGGCCGTGGCGGCCTTTCTGAAGAGCGGGGGAACGGTTAGCGACACACCTGATTGTGTCGAAAACGTTTACACATGGGCTCGCCGAAGCGTCGATTGAAGAAAAAAGACAACTAACTCCAATGGTTGCTGAAGCTGGCGCAAGTTTTGCCTTCTTCTGACAGCGCTTGATGGGGGCTTAGATGCTCTGGACGGTACCACCGGATGTCCTACGCTGGCGCGTCACGCAGGATTGCCACCCCAACCCACAGGAGAAGCGCCATGAGAACGAACCAGACGGGAACGAGAACTGCAGTTGCCTTCGCATGCGCCGTGGCGCTGACATGGGCATGGCCGGCCATGGCGGCACCGGTCATCATCCTTAACGCCAGTTTTGAATCCCAAGTGCTGGCTGAGGACGCGTTCACCAACAACGTCCTCACCGACTGGTCGGACACCCCAGCCTGTACGCCGAATTGCTTCGGCGCCTACAACCCTGGCGTCGGCAATGCCTCGTTTCCAAGCGGAGTCGTACCAAATGGCAACAACACCGCGTACATGGTGTCACCGGGCGGCGTTCCGCTGACGCAGACGCTCGGCGCGACGCTGCAGGCCAACACGATCTACACGCTGAGGGTGGCGGTCGGCAATCCGCTTGACCGGCCCAATGTGGGCTCGTTTGGATTCCAGCTTGGGCTGGTCGGATCGGCTCAGAACGTCATCGATTTCACCGATCTGCTCAGCAATGTCACCGACGGCGGCTTCGTTGAATATTCTGCCTCGACGTTCGTGTCGAACGGCAACCCGGACATCGGCAGCACCATGGTGCTTCGCTTGATCGGGACCAACAACGCAGGCCCCGGGACGCCTTATGTGGCATTTGACAACGTGCGGCTGGATGCCGAGGCGGTGACCGCCGCCGCGCCGGAACCCGTGACCTTGGCGATGGTCGGTGTGGCTCTCCTCGGTCTGGGCGCGACGCGGCGAAAGCGTGCCCGATCAGTTGCCGCATAGCGGGGGCACCACCCTACGCCTGGCATTAGTCTGGTGGAGCACCGGCCGATACGGCGTCAACCGGCTTGGCGGGCGACCTTCGTGTCTTGACACATCATGTCAGCAGACCCGTACCGGCGTGTGATCGCCGCGGGCTGCGGGTGACGGGGAATCAGCTTGGTACCGGGCTCAAGGCGATTGAGGCACGGGTGTCACGATTCCCAGGCGGCGACAATGCCTCGCCGCGCGGCGGCACGCTTCAGCGAAAGGCGCGGGTCGGCACGGTGCTCAGCAGCATCCATTCCAGGGCGAAGCGGCTATCGGACGGATGTTGCTCGCGCGCCGGGCGGAGTCGGCCGCCGGTGCGCCTGCCAGACTATAATCAGCCATTGAACGTCCCGGCGA
>DPSD01000490.1:3171-5133 GCA_003538495.1 Accumulibacter sp. | reverse complement strand
AGCTCAAACGCTCGAATGCCGAACTGGAACAGTTCAGCTACGCCATTTCGCATGACCTGCGTCAGCCCTTGCGAATGATCTCGAGCTATATGCAACTGCTCGGAATGAGCCTCGCCGACCAACTCGGCAGCGAGCAACGTGACTACTTCAACTTTGCCATCAACGGCGCCAAGCGCCTTGACCGAATGCTGCTCGGCCTGCTCGAGTACTCGCGCGTCGGTCGCCTGGGTGAGCCGCCGGAGTGGATCGAAAGTCGGTCGATCCTCGATGACGCGCTACTCTTCCTGCAAGCAACCCTCCTCGAAGCACAGGCGAGCATTCGCGTCGGCGGCGAGTGGCCGCGTGTCTTCGTCAGCCCCGACGAGATACTGCGACTGCTGCAGAACCTGATCGGCAATGCGGCCAAATTCAGGAATGCCTGCCGGACTCCGGAGATTTCGATCTCCAGCAAGGTGTCCGCCGGACACTGGTACCTTTGTATCGCCGATAACGGCATTGGCATTCCTCCCGAGCAGATTGCCCGGCTGTTTCAGGTCTTCCAGCGCTTGCACAGTCGTGCGACTTTCGACGGCAGTGGTGTCGGACTGGCGCTTTGCCGAAAGATTGCCGAACATCATGGTGGGCGAATCTGGGCCGACTCGGCAGGCGAAGGCCAGGGAAGCCGATTCTGTGTGTCGCTGCCGATACCGCCGGAGGTGGCATGACGCCACCGGCAACTCCGCCAGCGCCCGCCCGCAGTCCGCGCCGGCCAAGGCTGGCGGAGAGCAGCGGCAAGCTGCTGTCGCGGCCGGCGTATGTGGCTGTGTTGGTGTTCGTCTCGTCGCTGGTCCAGAAATACGATGTGATCAAATGTCAAATATGAACCCGTCGGCACAGAACTTCGTGATCCTGATGGCCGAGGACGAGCCGGCCGATGCCTATCTGCTCAGGCTGGCATTGAACGAGAGCTGCCTTGCGGCCGATTTGCAGCATGTCGTCGATGGTCGCGAGGCGCTCGAGTATCTGCGGCGCCAGGGTCCGCGCTTCGCCCAGGCAAGCCGTCCCGATCTGATTCTGATCGATCTCAACATGCCGCGCATGGACGGCCGTGAGTTCCTCGCCGTCGTCAAGGAGGATGCTGCACTACGCGACATTCCGGTGATCGTGCTGAGCACCTCGCAAGTGGAACGTGATGTGCTCGGAGCCTATCGTCTCGGGGCCGCCGGCTACATCGCCAAGTCCCCGGATGTCACCGTGTTCATCGAAGACATCCGGCGATTGAGCCACTACTGGGTGTCCCGGCCACGTTTGCCAGAATATCGATGATGGAGAGCTGTGGATGAATGAGTCGGAGCAAAGGCGAATTTCGATTCTGGTGATCGAAGACGAACCCGGTGATCTGGGTCTGATCCAGGCGTATGTCCGACTCGCCGGCATCCGGCGTATTGGCGACCAGGATCCGGTGGTCTGGGCGTCGACGCTCGCGCAAGGAGTCGCCGCTGCCGCGGCCAGCATGCCGGATGTCATTCTGCTCGATCTGTCTCTGCCGGATTCGTCCGGACTGCATACGGTCGAGGCGATGCACACCGTGGCGCCCGATGTGCCGATCATCGTTCTCACCGGTCAGGACGACCATCAGCTTGCCGAGGCGGCCCTGCAGGCCGGGGCGCAAGATTATCTGGTCAAGGGCCAGTTTCAGCACGATGCGCTCGGACGCGCCATCCGGCATGCGCTGGTCCGCCAGAAACTCGAATCGCGCCTCAGCCTCTTCAGGGCGGCACTGAATTCCGTGGCCAACGGCATCCTGATCACTGACATCGATTCGACCATCGAATGGGCCAACCCGGCGTTTACCCGGATGACCGGGTTTTCGCTGACGGAAGCCGTGGGTCGCCACACCGGCGAGATGCTCAATTCCGGGAAGCAGGATCCGCAGTTCTACCGGCGCATGTGGGACACCATTCTGGCCGGCCGGGTGTGGAC
>DPSD01000490.1:2085-2975 GCA_003538495.1 Accumulibacter sp. | reverse complement strand
CTCAATTCCGGGAAGCAGGATCCGCAGTTCTACCGGCGCATGTGGGACACCATTCTGGCCGGCCGGGTGTGGACCGGTGAACTGATCAACCGCCGCAAGAACGGCAGTCTCTACGCCGAGGCGCTGACCATTTCCCCGGTCACCGATGGCAACGGCAGGATTCAGCATTTCGTCGCCATCAAACAGGATATTTCCGAACGCAAGGCCAACGAAGAGCGCGTTCAGCATCTTGCCCACCATGACCAGTTGACCGACCTGCCGAACCGCAGCCTGCTCAGCGACCGCCTCTTCCAGGCCCTGGCGCAGGCGCGGCGGGACCGCGGTACGGTGGCCCTGATGTTTCTCGATCTCGACAGCTTCAAGCCGGTCAACGACACGCTCGGCCATGACATCGGCGATCTCCTGCTCAAGGAAGTCGCACTCCGTCTGCAGAACTGCGTACCCAGGGAGTCGGACACCGTTGCACGCCTCGGCGGCGACGAATTCGTCATTCTCCTGGCACAAATCGAAAAGGCTGCCGATGCCGTGGTCGTGGCCGGCAAGCTGCTGGCAGCGCTCGAGCGTCCGTTCCTCATCGGTCCTCACCGCATCAGCATCTCGGGGAGCATCGGCATAGCGGTCTATCCGCAGCACGGCGACGAGGTCAACCAGTTGTTGAAGAACGCCGACATCGCCATGTACCACGCCAAGAAGGCCGGCCGCAACTGCTACCGGTTTTTCCGGGAAGTCACCGAAACTGCAGGAGTCTGACATGCCTGTCACGCCGGCACTGATGTCTGGCCTGCTGCAGATTGCCGGCGTCTTCGTGGCGCTGCTGCTGATCGTCTTCCTGATTCGCTCGTATCAGAACCGTATCGATGACGTGCGTCGCCTGGGCAGCGATCTCGCCC
>DPSD01000490.1:0-1913 GCA_003538495.1 Accumulibacter sp. | reverse complement strand
CTTCCTGATTCGCTCGTATCAGAACCGTATCGATGACGTGCGTCGCCTGGGCAGCGATCTCGCCCAACGCAGCAGGGAGCTACAGGCGCGTGAAGCCGATTTCGAGCGGGACCTCACCGCAAGAAGGGAAATGGAAGCCGACCTGCGTGAGCAGAAGGAGTTTTTCCGGCTGATCTCCGAGAGTATCGGCGAGCATATCGCCGTTCTCGATCTGCAAGGGCGACGGGTATATAACAGTCCTTCGTATCGGCAATTCTTTGGCGATACGCGGCAACTGGCAGGGACCGATTCGTTCGGCGATGTCCATCCCGAAGATCGCGAACGGGTACAGCGAGTCTTCCAGGAAACCGTGCAAACCGGCACCGGGCAGGAAATCGAGTATCGTCTGGTACGACACGATGGCAGTGTCCGGCACATGGCGTCGGCCGGAAAAGTGATCCGGGACAAGGCCGGGCAGGTGGTCCGCATCGTCGTTGTCTCGCACGACATCACCGATCGCAAGCAGGCGGAACAGTGGGAGCGTATTGCCGCGACCGCTTTCGAGTCGCAGCAGGGCATGTTCATCACCGACGCCGCCGGGGTCATCCTGCGAGTCAACCAGGCGTTCACCGAGATCACTGGCTACAGCGCCGAAGAATGCGTCGGCCAGACGCCGAAACTGCTCAGTTCGGGACGCCACAACGCCGCTTTCTATGCCGCGATGCGCCAGAGTCTGGAACGCAGCGGCTCCTGGCAGGGTGAAATCTGGAACCGCCGCAAGAACGCTGAAATCTTCCCGGAATGGCTGACGATTTCCGCTGTGATCGACAACGAGGGCAGGGTTACCCACTATGTGTCCACACTGACCGACATCAGCCTGCGCAAGGCTGCCCAGGAAGAAATCCAGCAACTGGCTTTTTACGACGCCCTGACGCGTCTGCCGAACCGCCGTCTGTTGCACGAGCGCCTGCAGGCAGCGATGGCCGCAAGTGCGCGCAGTGGCCGCCAGGGTGCCCTGCTGTTCATCGATCTGGACAATTTCAAGACGCTCAACGACACACTCGGGCACGACATGGGCGATCACCTGCTGCAGCAGGTCGCCAAGCGTTTGCTGACCTGCGTTCGCGACCGCGACACCGTTGCCCGTCTCGGCGGCGACGAGTTTGTGGTGATGCTCGCGAGCCTGGGCGCACGTGCGCAGGAGGCGGCTACCCAGAGCCGGATCGTCGGCGAGAAAATCCTGGCTGCTCTCAACCGACCCTACGATCTGGCCGGCAGCGAGTACCACAATACGCCGAGTATCGGCATCACGCTGTTTGGCGGCCAGCATGACGCGATCGACGAACTGATGAAGCGGGCCGATCTGGCCATGTACGATGCCAAGGCCACCGGCCGTAATACCTTGCGCTTTTTCGACCCACAGATGCAGGCCGTGGTCACTGCCAGGGCGGCTCTGGAGAGAGACCTCCGGGAAGCGCTGCAAAAGCAGGAGTTCTTCCTTTGTTACCAGCCACAGGTCGACCAGGCGGGCCGCATCGTCGGCGCCGAGGCGCTGCTCCGTTGGCGGCACCAGCAACGCGGCCTGGTGACCCCCGCCGAGTTCATTCCTCTCGCCGAGGAAACCGGGCTGATCCTGCCGCTCGGCTTGTGGGTGCTGGAAACCGCCTGTGCGCAGTCGGCTGTCTGGGCGGCACAGGCAGGACGAGCGGGACGGGAAAACTTTACCGTTTCGGTGAATGTCAGTGCGCGGCAGCTGTGTCAGCCCAATTTTGTCGAGCAGGTGCTGGGGGTTCTGGCGAGTACGGCGGTCAACCCGCACAACCTCAAGCTCGAACTCACCGAGAGCATGTTGCTCGACAATGTCCAGGAAATCATCGCCAAGATGACGGCGTTGAAAGAGCGCGGCGTCGGTTTCTCTCTCGACGACTTCGGCA
>DPSD01000042.1 GCA_003538495.1 Accumulibacter sp. | reverse complement strand
GCATGCGCTTGAGGTTGGTCTGGGCGATTGCGGCAATGTTGCCGATGGCCCTTCCTCCAGCGGTTCGTGGGCGCGACGGGACAGTTGATCGATCGCCACGGAATCGCACTCGTTCCAGGCAGCGCGGGTACCCGCCATGCGTTCATCGCCATCGACGACGTCGCCACCGCCTTGATCCGCGCCGTCGATCATCCAGCCCTGAAAAACGCGACGAGATATCTCGCCGGACCTGAAGTGCTCAGCTGGAAGGAAGTGGCAAGCCTGTTCTCCGAAGTACTTGGCCGTCCTGTCCGCGTGCTGAGCGTGCCAGGCATGGTCTTCCGAATGCAGCAGGTGCTCATGCGTCCGTTCTCGGCAGCTGCCGCGAACGTCATGGGGCTGAACTGGCTGGCGTCCGAGACCTTGCCAGTCCAGGCCGACGGCACGCTCGCACTGCTTGGGGTGTCGCCCATCGGAGCGCGACAGTTCCTGGCCGAGAAGGCGGCGCTTGCGCCATGAGGCGATTGCGGCCTCTGAAGAAGCTCCTCGCAGGCGACTGACAGGCAACGAGTCCTTCGGGCTGGCTGCACAACGGGGACGATGGACATCGCCGGTGTGAGCGCCGGGACTTGCAGCCCGGCCTGGACGGCGACGCCGCACTCGACGAACTGGGTGCCATGGAAGGCGAACGGGCGTTCGCCTGCCATGATGGTGCGCGGGATCTTCTGGCCGGTGGCGCCGACGGTGTCGGAGATCCCGTTGGCCGGTTGCAGACACTCCTGCAGCGCGGTTTGCAGCGCCCACCTGGTGCCCTTTGCCCGTGAGCTTGCGCAGCGCCTTGACCAGTGCGACCAGATCGCCGCCGATGCTGCCCGCGTGGCGAACCTCGCCGTCGCGCCCGGCATCCGCAGTGGCGATGTCGAAGCTGTCCTTGTGAACGTCCAATCGTCTCGGCTGCGCTGAAGTGACGAGGTAGGGAAGTCAGCAGTTGCCTGACTCCCCCCCCCTCACAGATCCGTACGTGCGGAGCTACCGCATACGGCTCTTGCCTTGGGTCGTGACGTACAGACGTTGGTTGGGATAGGGGTGGTGGATGTGGGCCGGAGGGAGCCAATGCGCCGCCAGTTTGGCCGTGCGCTCCCAGCGCACTCGGCGCTGGCTGCGCCGGCCGAGGCTGCGGTGCCAGATCTGCGTGATGCGGTAGCGGAAGGTCTTCAGGCGCGCCGCATTGCGCGGCACGCCGTAGTAGCGCAGATGTCCCGCCACCACCGAGCGCAGGTACGCGCCCTGCTCTTCGATCCTGTGGTGCATCCGCCTTCGAAGCTCTTCACTCACTTCTCGCAGCTTGGCGCGCATCTTCTTGGCGCTGGTCAGCCGCAGGACCACGAAGCGGCCTTGCCGGGTTTCGTCGCAACAGTGCGTGAAGCCCAGGAAGTCGAACGTGTCAGGCTCGCTCAACCCTCGGCGCCTTCGGTTCGCGCGCGCGAAGCGCCCGAACTCGATCAGCCTTGTCTTGTTCTCGTGCAGCTTCAACCCGAAGCTCTTCAGGCGCTCGTCCACCTCGCGGGCGAACCGCTCGGCATCTTGGCGCTTCTCGAACCCGGCGACCCAGTCATCGGCATAGCGCACGATGATCATCTCGCCTCGGGCCTGCTGCCGTCTCCACTTTCTCGCCCACAGGTCCAGCACATAGTGCAGGTAGAGGTTGGCCAGCAGCGGCGAGATGCCGCCGCCCTGGACCGTCCCCAACTCGCTGTGCCTGACCTGCCCTTCCTCCAGCACGCCCGCGTGCAGCCATTTCTTGATCAGCCGCACCACGCGCGCATCGGCCACCCGGTGCTCGACGAACTTGATCAGCCAGTCGTGTTCGATCGTGTCGAAGAACTTGGCGATGTCCGCATCGAGTATCCAGTTCACCCTCGTGACTTCCACCCCCATCACCACCGCGTCCAGCGCGTTGTGCGCGCTCTTGCCCGGTCTGAAGCCGTAGCTCATGCCCAGGAAGTCCCGCTCGTAGATGGCGTTCAGGACTTCGACCGTCGCTCTCTGGACAATCTTGTCCTCCAGCGCGGGCACGCCCAAGGGGCGCTTGCTCCCGTCGGCCTTGTCGATGTACACCCTCTTCACGGGCTGGGGTCGGTAGCCTCCTCGCGCCAGCCGCTGCGACAGCTCTTCAAGCCTGGCCTGAAGTCCTTGTCCGTAGCTGGCCCAGGTCTGGCCGTCCACCCCGGCGGCCGCATCGCGTTTGCACGCCCTGTACGCCGCCTCCAGTCGCTCGATTGCAGTGATGTGGTGCATCAAGGTGTCGAACCTCGCACCGGGACGGCCCGCTGCCGTCCGTCGTATGCCCTGCAGTGCCGTTCCCATGTCGTAGCTCCGCCTCGATCTGCGGGACATGTGCACCTTCGGACCGTTGCCCTTGGCTCGCAGCCTTCCCTCCACCGCCTCCGCCGGCGCAGCTTCCCCCACACCCTTGTTCGGCAGTTTCTTCGGTACTACGCCGCGATCCGACTTCCCGGCACCGATATGGCTCGCCGTCTTGCGCCTACTGGCTTCACGGCGCGCGCCACGGCAAGACTCTCCCGAGTCGCTGTGGCAGGCACTGGGATCTCCCGGTTCCCGCGTGGGTCGCGTCCGTGCGTGCATGGGGTCTCAGACCGCGCAGGGTCCACGTGCCCCTCGCCATGTCGGCGCACGCGGTGTAGCCTTCGAGGTGGCATCAGCCCCTCGGCACCCCGGAACAGTTATTTCGCGGCTCCATACCCAGCCCGCACTTTCCCCTGTCAACGCTTCGCCTGCACCCTCACGAGTGCCTGCGCATGACTCGGGGCCGCTGTGATTGGCTAAACCTTCAGCGTATGACTCTCTCATTCACTACAACCCACCGGTCTTCCCGGCGC
>DPSD01000527.1:5351-5518 GCA_003538495.1 Accumulibacter sp. | reverse complement strand
CCGCGCGACTTCCTGATTCCCAACGCGGCGATCAACTGGGTGTGCGCCGACGGCAATCGCTGGCGCCTCGAAGCGTGGGGCGTGACAGACCACCTGGCGATGGTCGGGCTGGACGAACTGCCGTAGCCAGGCTGCGCGCCGCCTCGCAGCGGGGGGGGGGGGGGGGG
>DPSD01000527.1:0-5066 GCA_003538495.1 Accumulibacter sp. | reverse complement strand
GGGAGGGGGGGGGGGGCGGGGGGGCGCGGCGGCCGACGCCTGCCGCATGTCGGCCATGTCGTTGCACCGGCTGAACGCCGGTCTTTCAGCTTTTTGCGCTTGCGACGTTCAGACGCCCCGACGCGCCCATCAGCTGCAGCAGCGTGGTCATCCCCTGCTGCAAGCTCGTCAGAGTGGCCGCCGGCATGGCCTCCAGTGCGCTGCGCAGCCGGCCCTGCAGCGGGCCGGGGATGTCCTTGACCAGGCCGACGCCCTGTTCCGTAAGCCAGATACAGACCACCCGGTTGTCGGCGTCGCGTCTTTCCCGGCGCACCAGCTGGCGCAGTTCGAGCTTGTCGAGCAGATTGCTGGCGGTCGACGGCTTGATCTGCAGCGCCTTCGCCAACCCCGAGACGCGCAGGCCCGGTTGCGCCGAGATCTGCCACAGGGCCCAGAGCTGCGAGCCGCTCAACCCATGGGTGTCGTCGATATTCTGCATGCCGGTCTGAACCGCACGCACCAGCTGCAGCAGCGTGCCAAAGGTTTCATCCGCGTGTTCCCGAACCGGCGCGGCCGCATCGTTCCGATTCCCGGAGACCTTCTGCGGCACGTCGCCTTCGTTGCCCAGCTTAGCTCGGTTCGTCATCACGCCAGTCCTCAGGTTGCTTGCCTAATATTTGTGTGCAATACTATTAGTCTTCAACGTTTAATACAAGGGGTTTCTTTTGGCCCACCGTTCGACCTCCAGATGGGAATAGACAAACCGATGCTTGACCAACTGCTTTCCTTCAGCCAGCAGCTCTCGCCGGCCGCCGCGTCGACGCTGCGCATTGCGCTGATCATCGTCATGGCCTGGGTTGCCGTGAACTTCTCGCACAAGCTGATCGCCAGCTTCCGCATTTATATCAGTCGCAGCATCGACGATGGCGAGGAGGTGAAACGGGTCGCCACTCTGGGCCGCGTCTTCCGCTACGCTGCCTCGGTGCTCATTTCGCTGGTCACCGGCATCCTGGTGCTTGCCGAAGTCGGCGTTTCCGTGGCGCCGATTCTCGGCGCCGCCGGCGTCGTCGGCCTGGCCGTCGGCTTTGGTGCGCAGAGCCTGGTCAAGGACTACTTTTCGGGCTTCTTTCTGCTGCTCGAAAACCAGATTCGCCAGGGCGATGTCGTCGAAGCCGGCGGCAAGGGCGGACTGGTCGAGGAGATCACCCTGCGTTACGTGCGCATGCGCGACTACGACGGACACGTGCACTTCGTCCCCAACGGCAGCATCACCACGGTAACCAACAAGACCCGCGGCTTCGCCTTCGCGGTAGTGGACGCTGGCGTCGCCTACCGCGAGAACGTTGATCAGGCGCTCGAGGTGATGCGCCAGGTCGGCGCCGAGTTGCGCGCCGATCCGCTATTCGGAACGAAGATCATCGACGACATCGAAATTGTCGGCGTCGATTCCTGGGCCGATTCGGCGGTGATTCTGCGCTGCCGGTTCAAGGTTGCTGCGATCGAGCAGTGGGGCGTCCGCCGCGAGTACCTGCGTCGCCTCAAGTGCGCTTTCGACGCCGCCGGCATCGAGATTCCTTTCCCGCACCTCACCGTCTATCCCGGCCAGGGCAAGGACGGGTCGAGCCCGCCTCTGCAGCTCGCCGTGCAGGGCGCCACGCAGCAAACCGGAGCAACGCAATGAACTTGATGAATCCCGTACAGACCCATAGCCTGCTCAGCGATCACGATATCTACCTTTTCCGCGAGGGCAGCCACGGTCGCCTCTATGATCGCTTCGGCGCGCAGGCCACCGAGAAGGACGGCCAGGCAGGCTTCCAGTTCGCCGTCTGGGCGCCGAATGCCGAGCAGGTGTCGGTGGTCGGCGACTTCAACCACTGGCAGGCCGGCCGGCATGCCCTGCATCGCCGCGTCGATGGTTCCGGGATCTGGGAAGGCTTCCTGGCCGGACCGGCGCTCGGCGACGGCTACAAGTTCCACATCCGCAGCGCCGGCGGCGAGCAGGAAAAGGCCGATCCTTTCGCCCGCCAGTCGGAAGAGCCGCCGCGCAGCGCTTCACGCCTGTGCACCCTCGACTACACATGGGCCGACGACGACTGGATGGCCAAGCGTCGCGCGGTCAATGCGCTAAACGCGCCGCTGTCGATCTACGAGGTGCACCTCGGTTCGTGGCGGCGCGTCCCCGAAGACGGCGACCGCTGGCTCAGCTACCGGGAGATCGCGCCGCAACTGGCAGCCTACGTCCAGCAGATGGGCTTCACGCACGTCGAACTGCTGCCGGTCATGGAGCATCCGTTCTACGGCTCGTGGGGTTACCAGACCACCGGCTACTTCGCGCCGACGGCGCGCTACGGCTCGCCGCAGGACTTCATGTTCCTGATCGACACCCTGCACCAGGCCGGGATCGCGGTGATCCTCGACTGGGTGCCCTCGCACTTTCCGGCCGACGGCCATGGCCTGGCCAACTTCGACGGCACCTGCCTCTACGAGCACGAGGACCCGCGGCAGGGTTTCCACCCGGACTGGAAAAGTTCGATCTTCAACCTCGGCCGCAACGAAGTACGCGGCTTCCTGATGTCCAGCGCCCTGTTCTGGCTCGACAGGTACCACATCGACGGCCTGCGCGTCGATGCCGTGGCGTCGATGCTGTACCTAGACTACGGGCGCGAGGAGGGCGAGTGGATCGCCAACGAGCATGGCGGACGCGAGAATCTGGAGTCGATGAGTTTCCTGCGCAGCCTCAACGAAGCCGTTTATCGCGACCATCCCGACGTCCAGACGATGGCCGAGGAGTCCACCGCCTGGCCGATGGTTTCGCGCCCCACCTACATGGGTGGCCTGGGTTTCGGCATGAAGTGGAACATGGGCTGGATGAACGACACCCTGAAGTATTTCCAGCAGCCGCCGCTGTTTCGCAAGTACCAGCACGACAAGCTCACCTTCGGCGTCTGGTACGCGTTTACCGAGAACTTCGTCCTGCCGCTGTCGCACGACGAGGTGGTGCACGGCAAGGGCGCGCTGATCGGCAAGATGCCGGGCGACGAATGGCAGCAGTTCGCCAACCTGCGCCTGCTCTACGGACTGATGTGGACGCACCCCGGCAAGAAGCTGCTGTTCATGGGCGGCGAGCTGGGCCAGCGGCGCGAGTGGCAGCACGAGGAAAGCCTCGAATGGCATGTCCTCCAGTATCCTTTGCACCACGGCGTGCAGTCCTGGGTCGCCGACCTCAACCGCGTCTATCGTGCGCAGAAGGCGCTGCACGAGAGGGACTTCGCCGCCGATGGCTTCGCCTGGGTCGACTGCACCAACTGGGAAGAAAGCGTGATCAGCTTCCTGCGCTACGGCAGGCACCGCGACGATGCGGTGCTGGTGCTCTGCAACTTCACACCGGTACCGCGCCACGACTACATTGTCGGCGCGCCGCGGGGTGGCCAGTGGGAGGAGATCCTGAACAGCGACGCACTCGACTACGGCGGCAGCGGCATGGGCAACGGGGGCCGGGTCGAAGCGCGGCCGTTTGGCGCGCATGGTCATTTCCATTCGCTGTCGCTGACCCTGCCGCCGTTGGCGGTGCTGGTGCTGAAGCCGGTACCGGAAAAGCAACTGCCGTGCTGAACACCGACGCGTTCCCGGTGGCTGCCTGGCGACCGGCCGATGCGGCCGTCACGGCCTGGGAAACACGCCGGCAGCAGGCCGCCGGCCATCCACCTGCACAGCTTTTCGACGACCGCTTTCCCCGACATCCCGAGAAAACAACTTCGACTACTTCCTTTGAATGGAGGAAATGATGCACAAGGCCACCGATTCGCTACATCAAGCCGCGGCTGCGGCCGAGCTGACCTGGGAAAACGACCCCCTGTGGTACAAGGATGCGATTATCTACGAACTGCACGTCAAGGCATTCAAGGACAGCGGCGATGACGGCATCGGCGATTTCAGGGGGCTGACCGAGAAACTCGATTACATCCAGGATCTCGGCGTCAACACGCTCTGGCTGCTGCCCTTCTATCCGTCGCCGATGCGCGATGACGGCTACGACATTTCCGACTACCGCAACGTCAGCCCCGACTACGGCAACCGCAACGACGCGCGCGTTTTCATCCGCGAAGCGCACCGCCGCGGGCTGCGGGTAATCACCGAGCTGGTCATCAACCACACTTCCGACCAGCATCCCTGGTTTCAGGCGGCAAGGCGAGCCCCGGCCGGGTCGAAGAAGCGCGATTTCTACGTGTGGTCGGATACCGACAAGAAGTTTCCGGAAACGCGGATCATCTTCACCGACACCGAGAAGTCGAACTGGGCCTGGGACGAGGTCGCTGGCGCCTACTACTGGCACCGTTTCTTCTCGCACCAGCCGGACCTCAACCACAACAACCCGGAAGTCGTCAAAGCGGTGATCCGCATCATGCGCTTCTGGCTTGACCTGGGCGTCGATGGCCTGCGCCTGGACGCCATCCCCTACCTCTGCGTTCGCGAGGGAACGAACAACGAAAACGTGCCCGAGACGCACGAGGTCATCAAGCAGATTCGCGCGGTGATCGACTCGCGCTACCAGAACCGCATGCTGCTCGCCGAGGCCAACATGTGGCCGGAAGACGTGCGCGAGTACTTCGGCGACGGCGACGAGTGCCACATGGCCTACAACTTCCCGGTGATGCCACGGATCTTCATGGCCGTCGCCCAGGAGGAGCGTCATCCGATCATCGAGATCATGAACCAGACGCCGGAGATCCCCGACAACTGCCAGTGGGCGATCTTCCTGCGCAACCACGACGAGCTGACGCTGGAAATGGTCACCCAGCGCGAACGCGACTACATGTACCAGACGTACGCGTCCGACCCGCGGATGCGGGTAAACGTAGGCATCCGCCGCCGCCTGGCGCCGCTGATGGACAACAACCGCCACAAGATCGAGCTGGTGACCTTCCTGATTCTGACCCTGCCGGGGTCGCCGGTGCTCTACTACGGCGACGAAATCGGCATGGGCGACAACATCTATCTCGGCGACCGCAACGGCGTGCGCACGCCGATGCAATGGAGCCCGGACCGCAACGCCGGCTTTTCCCGGGCCGACCCGCAGCGACTCTACC
>DPSD01000444.1:2078-6030 GCA_003538495.1 Accumulibacter sp. | reverse complement strand
CTGGCCGAACAGAACAAGGTACCGCTGCTGCCGGGTTCCGGCCTGCTTTCGGATGCCGGCCATGCCCAGGCCGAAGCCGCGCGCATCGGCTATCCGGTGATGCTGAAGAGCACGGCCGGCGGCGGCGGCATCGGCATGCGCCTGATCTGGAGCGCCGACGAGCTGGTCGAGGCCTTCCAGTCGGTCGAACGGCTGGCGCGCGCCAACTTCAAGGAGGCCGGCATCTTTCTCGAGAAATATGTCGAACATGCGCGCCACATCGAGGTGCAGATCTTCGGCGACGGCCGTGGCCGAGTCGTCGCGCTGGGCGAGCGCGATTGTTCCGTTCAAAGACGCAACCAGAAAGTCATCGAGGAAACCCCGGCGCCCGGCCTCACCGATGCGCAACGGTCGAACCTGCTCACCACCGCGGTGCGCCTCGGCGAAGCGGTCGGCTACCGTTCCGCCGGCACCGTCGAGTTCGTCTACGACACGCAGAGCGGCGAGTTCTATTTTCTGGAAGTGAACACGCGCCTGCAGGTCGAGCACGGCGTCACCGAGGAAGTCACCGGCGTCGACCTGGTCGAGTGGATGGTGAAGGAAGCGGCGGGCGAACTCGATCTCGCCGGCTTCAGGGCCGAACCCAAAGGCGCTTCGATGCAGGTGCGCCTCTATGCCGAAGACCCGGGCAAGGACTTCCAGCCCGCCGCCGGCGTGCTGACCGAGGCCGTGTTCCCGGCGGACGCGCGTATCGAAACCTGGGTCGAGCGCGGTTCCGACGTGCCGCCGTTCTACGACCCCATGGTCGCCAAGATCATCGTCAAGGGCCGCGACCGCGCCGAGGCGTTGGAGAGAATGCAGCAGGTGCTGGCGCAAACGCGCGTCGCCGGCATCGAGACCAATCTCGGCTACCTCGCCCAGATCGTGCGCGACAAGGTATTCGCCGAAGGCCGCCAGACCACGCGCTACCTCAACGCCTTCCACTACCGCCCCAATACCATTGACGTCATCGAACCCGGCGTGCAGTCGAGCATCCAGGACTGGCCGGGCCGTACCGGTTACTGGGATGTCGGCGTGCCGCCGTCGGGCCCGATGGACGCGCTGGCGCTGCGCCTTGCCAACCGCCTCGCCGGCAACGAAGAGGGCATGGCCGCACTCGAACTGACCGTCGCCGGCCCGACCTTGCGCTTCAACTGCGACGCGCGGATCGCGCTGGCCGGTGCCGACATGGGCGCCGAACTCGACGGCCAGCCGCTGGCCAACTGGGCCGCACACGCGGTCAAGGCCGGCTCGCTGCTCAAGCTCGGCGCGATCAGGGACAGCGGCTGCCGCGCCTATCTCGCGGTGCAGGGCGGCTTCGACGTGCCGGACTACCTCGGCAGCAAGTCCACCTTCACCCTCGGCCAGTTCGGCGGCCACGCCGGTCGTACGCTGCGGGTCGGCGACGTGCTGCACATCGAGGCAGCCGACGCGTCGAACATCGACAGCGCATTGCCTGCCGCGCTGGTTCCGGGCTACGGCCACGCCTGGGAAATCGGCGTGCTCTATGGCCCGCACGGCGCGCCGGACTTCTTCACCGACGCCGACATCGACATGTTCCTCGAAACCGACTGGGAGGTGCACTACAACTCCAGCCGAACGGGGGTCAGATTGATCGGCCCGCGCCCCGAGTGGGCGCGCAAGGACGGCGGCGAAGCCGGCCTGCATCCGTCCAACATCCACGACAACGCCTACGCCATCGGCGCAGTCGATTTCACCGGCGACATGCCGGTGATCCTCGGCCCGGACGGTCCCAGCCTCGGCGGCTTCGTCTGCCCGGCGACCATCGTACAGGCCGAGTTGTGGAAGATGGGCCAGTTGCGCCCCGGCGACACCGTACGTTTCAAGCGTTTGTCGCAGGCACAGGCCGAGCGCATGGAAGCCGAACAGGATGCCGCCATCGCCAGCCTCGCCGCGCCCGCAGCCCCCGCACTCGTTGTTGATAAAGGACCGCTCGCCGAACCGGTTCTGCACCGTACGTCGGGCACCGACAACCCCGTCGCCGTGGTCTACCGCCGTGCCGGCGACAAGTACCTGCTGGTCGAATACGGCCCGCTGGTGCTCGACCTCAACCTGCGCTTCCGCGTGCACGCGCTGATGACCCAGCTCCAGGCCGACGCGGTGCCAGGCATCCTCGACCTCACGCCCGGTATTCGTTCGCTGCAGGTGCACTACGATTCGCGCGTGCTGCCGCTGGCGAAGCTGATGGAGCTGCTGCTGGCCGCGGAGAAGGCGCTGCCGGCGATCGAGGACATGCAGGTGCCGACCCGCATCGTGCACATCCCGCTGTCGTGGGACGACGCCGCCACCAAGCTGGCCATCGAGAAATACATGCAGTCGGTGCGCAAGGATGCGCCCTGGTGCCCGAGCAACATCGAGTTCATCCGCCGCATCAACGGGCTCGAATCCATTGAAGAGGTGAAGCGCATCGTCTTCGGCGCCAGCTACCTGGTGATGGGCCTGGGCGACGTCTACCTGGGCGCGCCGGTGGCCACGCCAGTCGACCCGCGCCATCGCCTGGTCACCACCAAGTACAACCCGGCGCGCACCTGGACCCCGGAGAACGCCGTCGGCATCGGCGGCGCCTATATGTGCGTCTACGGCATGGAAGGCCCCGGCGGCTACCAGTTCGTCGGCCGCACCCTGCAGATGTGGAACCGCTGGCGCCAGACCGCCGAGTTCACCGACGGCAAGCCGTGGCTCTTGCGCTTCTTCGACCAGGTGCGCTTTTTCCCGGTGAGCGCGGACGAGCTGTTGAGAATCCGCGAGGACTTCCCGCTCGGCCGCTACCCGCTGAAGATCGAGGAAACCAGCTTCAGCCTGCGCGAATACAACCAGTTCCTGGCCGACAACGCCGCATCCATCACTGCCTTCAAGACGCAGCAGCAGGCCTCGTTCGACGCCGAACGCGAACGCTGGCGCGAAAGCGGCCAGGCCGACTACGCCAGCGACCTGACCGTGGCCGAAGCCGCGCCAGACAGCGAACTCGACCTGCCGGAGAACGGCCGTGCGCTTGCCAGCCACGTCGCCGGCAACGTATGGAAGGTCGAGGTCGCCGAAGGCGCCGAAGTGAAGCAGGGCGACACGTTGATCATCGTCGAGTCGATGAAGATGGAGTTCGCCGTGATGGCGCCGTGCGATGGGCGCATCCACAAGGTGTTCTGCCGCGAGGGCGGGCAGGTGAGCGCCGGGCAGGATCTGCTGGTGCTGGTGAGCGAGTGAGGAGGGCGGCATGAATTACTCGCTCGACATCGCCAGCCTGCGCCGACTGTATCAGTCCGGTGAACTCACCCCCTTGACCCTGGTGGACGATCTGCTTGCCCGTCTGGCAGGCGAGGACACACACCACATCTGGGTCAGTCGCCTCGAAGCTGCTGCCCTGCGTACTTACGCGAGAAACCTCGAAGGCAAGGACATCGCGAGCCTGCCGCTCTACGGCATTCCCTTCGCGATCAAGGACAACATCGATCTGGCTGGCCTGCCCACCACTGCGGCCTGCCCCGAGTTCGCCTACCGGCCCGAACGGCACGCCACCGTCGTGCAGCGCCTGATCGACGCTGGGGCGATCCCGCTGGGGAAAACCAACCTCGACCAGTTCGCTACCGGACTGAACGGCACGCGCTCGCCCTACGGCGCCTGCCGCAACGCCTTCGACCCGGCTTACATCTCCGGCGGCTCCAGTTCCGGCTCGGCCGTGGCCGTGGCGCTGGGGCTGGCGAGCTTCTCGCTCGGCACCGACACGGCCGGTTCCGGCCGCGTGCCCGCCGCGTTCAACCATCTGGTCGGCCACAAGCCGAGCTGCGGCGCGCTCTCGACGCGGGGCGTGGTGCCCGCCTGCCGCTCGCTCGATGTCGTGTCGATCTTCGCGCTCACGGCCGAGGATGCCGAACGCGTGCTGGCGGTCGCCGCCGGCTTCGATGCCGACGACGAATAC
>DPSD01000444.1:0-1938 GCA_003538495.1 Accumulibacter sp. | reverse complement strand
TTGATGGCAGGCTGTCGGCGCTGGTGCAGTCGCTCGAAGTCGAGCTCGAACTGCGAACCGCCGTCTGGCTGGCTGACGCCGAGGCCATGCGCCGCGGCCTGGCGCGCGCCGCCGGCGTCGATGCCGACGACGAATACGCGCGCCCGCTGGCGCCGCACGGCTTCGATTTCGGCCGTGCAGCAGGTTTCCGTTTTGGCCTACCCCGGCAAAAAGACCTGCAATTCTTCGGCAACGCCGACGCGGAACGGTTGTTCGCCGAGTCCGTGGAAAGACTGAAATCGCTCGGCGGCACTGCAGTCGAGATCGACCTCGACCCCTTCCTCGACACCGCGCGCCTGCTCTACGGCGGCCCCTGGGTCGCCGAGCGCTACCTGGCCATTCGCGACTTCTTCGACGCGCAACCGGACACGATTTTTCCGCCCGTGCGCGAGATCATCGCCGGCGGCCGCGACATCAGTGCCGCCGACACCTTCGCCCATCTCCACACATTGCGTGCACTCAAGCGGGCATGCGATGCGGTATGGAACGACATCGACGTCATGCTCACCCCGACTGCGGGGACGATCTACCGCATCGATGACATGCAGGCCGACCCGATCCGTCTCAATTCCCATCTCGGCTATTACACCAACTTCATGAACCTGCTCGATCTCGCCGCCACCGCCGTGCCGGCCGGGTTCCAGAACGACGGCCTGCCGTTCGGCGTCACCCTCATCGCGCCGCCGCACCAGGACGGTCCGCTGCTGCATCTGGCGTCGCGCATGCAGCAGGCGCTCGGTGGCAAGCTGGGTGCGACCGATCACGCGCTGCCGCCTGCCGAACCGCTGACGCTGCTGCCGCACGGCCAGGTGCGAGTGGCCGTCGTCGGCGCCCATCTGAGCGGCCTGCCCTTGAACTTCCAGCTCACCGGACGCAACGCACGCCTGGTGAGCGCCACGCAGACCGCCGCCAAATACCGCTTCTATGCCCTGCCCGACGGCAAGCGACCCGGACTTGTCCAGATACAGGAAGGCGGTGCCGCCATCGCCTGTGAAGTCTGGGAAATGCCCGCCAGCCAGTTCGGCTCCTTCGTCGACGGCATCCCCGCGCCGCTCGGCATCGGCAAGCTGGAACTGGCCGATGGATCGGTGGTGAACGGATTCATCTGCGAAGGCATCGGCATGACCGATGCACGGGACATTACGGAATACGGCGGATGGCGAGCGTGGCTGAGGGCGAGGGGGAATGGCTTCTAACGGCCCGAAGCGGAAATTCATGCGCTAGCCGGGACCGGCTGTTCCCTGGCCGAAGCGGACCTCGAGAAAATTCATGAGAGCGTCCACTTCTAACCAGGAAGCAGACGCCCCTAAAGGCTTGAACAGGACGCTGTCATACAGGAACACTACGGCTTCAATGCCTGACTTTTGGTTGAAGCAGAAATCCGGCGCTTGATCGCCAGAGGGTTCAGGCAGGATTCGACATCCGTGGAGCCAAGCTGGGCTGGGTGCTGCTTGTTGTGAAACAGGATGTATTGCTGAATCCAGTATCGGTAGACCTGTTCGGTTCGCTCGCTGAAATACCGGCGACAGCAGACGGCAGAGACTTGATCAAGCAGACGGGGTGGCTGACCCCATGACTTTCACTCCTTTTGTGATGAAAAAAAGCACAGGGTAGGGTAGACCGAGGAAGCCAGGTTGGCTGTCAGTATTATTGGGGGTTATTATACGGACGCATGAAAACAAAAACGATTAAGAATCAGTAGGATATGTGGTTATGAGGGACCCCCTAAATAATAATGTTATACGGACGTTGATGTCCGTATATTAACTGTTAGGCATTCATGGATAAGAACCGAGTAAAGTGGGGCGTGGCAGTAATTGGGCCCCTGTTGGTTGTATCTGTCTATTTGCTACTATCTCGATGGCCAACTCGATCATTCTCAACCTCATCTGACTACAT
>DPSD01000575.1 GCA_003538495.1 Accumulibacter sp. | reverse complement strand
AAGCGTGCCATTGCCCGCCCAACCCCTTGCTGCCAGCCGCGACTGTTCTGGGAACCTGCGCTTCTTCCGGGCAGGAAGAGCAGCGCCATTCACAACGCCCAGAACGCCGCTCAATCCGCGTGCCAACCGCTCGCCAGATAACACGCCGTGCGGCCTTGATCGGAGCTAGATTTCGTGGCGCACCACGTCAGGAGTCACCATGCCAAGGTTTCACCTCCTGCCAGTGCCTGGTCGATGAGCCATTTCTCAGGCTTCGACGACCGGTTTCCCGAGACGGCCACAGCGACTTTGCGAGAAGCCGTGGCAGGCCGCCATGACGCAACTCACTCCTGGAGGAATCGTGAACATCGTTTCCAAACATGCCATCTGGTGGCTCCTGACGGCGGTCGGGGTATTCTCCCTCGGCACCGTGGCGCTATCGCGGGGCGAAACCATCAACGCCTTGTGGATAGTCACCGCCGCGGTCTCCATCTATCTCGTCGCCTACCGCTATTACAGCCTGTTCATTGCCGACAGGGTCATGCAACTCGACCCGACACGGGCGACACCGGCTGTTCGCCACAACGACGGTCTCGACTACGTTCCCACCAACAAGTACATCCTGTTCGGTCACCACTTCGCGGCAATCGCCGGCGCCGGTCCGCTGGTCGGGCCGGTACTGGCCGCGCAGATGGGCTACCTGCCGGGAACGCTGTGGATCATCGTCGGTGTCGTCCTCGCTGGCGCGGTGCAGGATTTCATGGTGCTGTTCGTGTCGACACGCCGTGACGGCCGCTCGCTCGGCGATCTGATCAAGTCCGAACTGGGTTTCGTCCCCGGAATCATTGCCCTGTTCGGTACCTTCATGATCATGGTGATCATCCTCGCAGTACTCGCGCTGATTGTCGTCAAGGCGCTCGCCGAAAGCCCGTGGGGAACCTTCACCGTCGCCGCGACGATCCCGATCGCCATGTTCATGGGCGTCTATAACCGCTTCATCCGTCCCGGACGTGTTGGCGAGATCTCGATCGTCGGTTTCGTGCTGCTGATCGCGGCGATCATCGTCGGCGGGCAGGTGGCGGAGAGCGCCACCTGGGCTCCGCTGTTCACCTTCAACGGCAAACAACTGACCTGGATGCTGATCATCTATGGCTTCGTCGCTTCGGTGTTGCCGGTCTGGCTGCTGCTCGCGCCGCGCGACTACCTGTCGACCTTCCTGAAGATCGGCACCATCGTCGGTCTGGCGCTGTGCATGGTCTATGTCGCACCGAACCTGCGCATGCCGGCCGTCACCCAGTTCGTCGACGGCACCGGTCCAGCGTGGTCGGGAAGCCTGTTCCCGTTCATCTTCATCACCATTGCCTGCGGTGCGGTTTCGGGCTTCCATGCGCTGATCTCGTCGGGAACGACACCGAAACTGCTCGACAACGAGAAGAACGCGCGCATGATCGGATACGGCGGCATGCTGATGGAATCCTTCGTGGCGATCATGGCGATCGTCGCCGCTTCGGTCATCGATCCGGGCGTCTACTTCGCGATGAACAGCCCACCCGCAGTCATCGGCAAGACCGTCGAAGGCGCTGCCCAGGTGATTTCGCAGTGGGGTTTCGTGATCACCCCGGAAGTGCTGGTGCAGACCGCCAGGGACGTTGGCGAGAACAGCATCCTGTCGCGAGCCGGTGGCGCACCGACGCTGGCCGTGGGAATGGCCCAGATCTTCTCGCAGGTCTTCGGCGGGCAGACGATGATGGCCTTCTGGTATCACTTCGCGATCCTCTTCGAGGCGCTGTTCATCCTCACCGCCTGCGACGCCGGGACGCGCGCCGGACGATTCATGCTGCAGGATCTCTTGGGTACCTTCGTGCCGTCCTTCAAACAGACCAACTCCTGGCCGGCCAACCTGACCGCTACCGGCCTTTGCGTCGCCGCCTGGGGCTACATCCTCTACCAGGGGGTGGTCGATCCGCTCGGCGGCATCAACAGCCTGTGGCCGCTGTTCGGCATTTCCAACCAGATGCTGGCCGGTGTGGCGCTGATGCTGTGCACGGTGGTCCTGTTCAAGATGAAGCGGCAGAAGTACGCCTGGGTGACGATCGTTCCGGCGTGCTGGCTATTGGTGTGCACGCTGACCGCCGGTTGGGAGAAAGTCTTCCACGCCAATCCCAAGATCGGTTTCCTGGCACTCGCCGACAAGTTCCAGGCTGCGCTCGACAGGGGGGAGATCCTCGCGCCGGCGAAGAGCGTTGAGCAGATGCAGCAGATCGTCTTCAACAACCACCTCGACGCGGTGCTGGCGACCTTTTTCATCTTCGTCGTGGTCAGCATGCTGTTCTACACGATCATCGCCTGTCTGAAGGCAATGCGTGACCAGAAGGTCACGACGAGCGAAATGCCCTACCAGGCAATGCCGACCGCCAAGGCCTGAACCCCTTGTTCAACGACCTTTCCCGGTTCGGCAAGTATCTCGGGCAGGCAGCCAGATTGATGGTCGGCCTGCCCGATTACGGCACCTATGTCGCCCACATGCGCGCGACGCATCCCGAACTGCCGGTGATGAATGAAACCGACTTCTTCCGCAATCGTCAGGAAGCGCGCTACGGAGCCGGCCGTTCCGGCGGCTGCTGCTGAGCCGCCGGTGCGGCCCGCAGCATTGTTCTGCGAAGACGAGGAGCGCCGGTCGAGGCCCTTCTCTTTCGCTTCTTCTTGTCCAAGGTCCATGAATCAGCCCATCGCCGCAGCACTGCCCGTCACCCTGCTATCCGGTTTTCTCGGTGCCGGCAAGACCACCGTTCTCAATGAATTGCTCAATCGCGCCGACGGCGTGCGCTTTGCCGTCGTCGAAAACGAGTTCGGCGCCGTCAACATCGACAGCCAGCTCATCTCGCGCCAGCGCGGTGCCATCGTCGAGCTGAGCAACGGCTGCGTCTGCTGTACGGTCAACGCCGACCTGGTGCGTGGTCTGCAGGACCTCGCCGCACAACGCGCCGCGGGCGAACTGTCCTTCGACTGGATCCTCATCGAAACGACCGGGCTGGCCGACCCCGGCGCCGTCGCGCAGACCTTCTTTGCCGCGTCCGAACTGCGCGCCGACTTCCTGCTCGACGGCATCGTCGTCGTCGTCGATGCGCTGCACGCCTGGCAACAGCTCGATCAACACCCCGTCGTCCAGCGCCAGGTCGGTTTCGCCGATCGCCTGCTGCTCGCCAAGTGCGACCTCGTCGATCCGCAGGCAATTGCCGATCTGTCGGAGCGCCTGCGCCGCATCAACCCGCGAGCACCGCAGCAGGCGCTGCAGCACGGTCGCGCCACGCCGGGTTCGCTGCTCGGCATTGGCGGCTTTCATCTCGATGCCTCGCTGCTGGCCGACGGCGCCAGCCCTTCCCCTGTCCGTTTCATGCCGCTGCCGACGCAGGCGGTTCCGGCTGCCGTCCGATGGTCTCGCCGCCCGGCCGCGCATGATGACGAAATCTCGTCTTTCCTGCTCGAAGCCGGGGAAGTCGATCTCGAAAGAATCGGCACTTTCGTGCAGTCGCTGATCGACCAACTGGGCGACGATCTGCTGCGCTACAAGGGCATCCTGGCAATCCCTGGCGAGGACCGGAAGCTGATTTTTCAGGGAGTCCAGCGCGTCGCCGGCTTCGATTACGGTGAAGTCTGGGGGAGCAGGGAGATGCGCACGTCGAGAATCGTGCTGATCGGCAAACGCCTGCCGGAAGCGCGGTTACGCGACCTGTTTCTGAACGCTGCCGAGGCGGCTAAAGGCCATCCTGGCAAGGCAGAGCAGTAGCCCACGCAGAAAATTCCACTGCAAATGATCATCGCGGCGTGGTAGCCTGCAAACTCCTTGTCCTGGAGCAGAAGAAATGACGATTGGATCTGGTTTCCGTAAATTTCGCTTTGCCGCGTGCGTGACAATGGCGATGACTTGTGGTGCTGTTGGCGCAGTCGAGGTGCCGCTGGTCGATGGCACGCTCTGGATCAAGTCCTCCGAAGACGTGAAGAAGGCTTACCTAGTCGGCTTGGCCAATATGGTTCAGGTCGAGGCAGCATATAACGCAGACAATCCACTGGTTGTCGAGGGCGGTTTTTCGCCACGTGTCGCCAGAGGGATGAAGGAGCAGACTCTGGGTAGTGTGCTGGAAGCGCTGAACCAATGGTACGCGGCGCACCCCGAGCGCTTGCAGCGCCCGGTGGTCGAGACCATCTGGTTCGAAATGGTGGTGCCTGCACTACCCAAGACCAAGTAAGGGAGAAGCGAGATGGAAAAAACTGCATTGGCTGTGGCACTTGCGGCGGCGCTGGCCGCGACGGGGTGCACCAACATGAGTTCGCGCGAGCAGGGAACGATCAGCGGTGCGGCGATTGGCGCCGCTGCGGGGGCCGGTATTGCGGCAATCTCCGGTGGCAGCGGTTGGACCGGCGCAGCAGTTGGCGGGGTGATTGGCGGAACGGTCGGCAATATCAAGGGCAAACAGCAGCAGGAGCAGCGGGGCTACTGAGCCGGCGTCTGGCCTGCCGCAAAGCTCCGGGCAGCGCACTGCCGAGGAGCCAGGTCTACGCTTACTTGGTGATCGCCATGTTGCGGCCCGAGAACTGGTCAGTCAGACGCAATGCCGCATCACTGAACAGGCCGAGTGGTTTTTCAGTGCAGTAGCGATTCACGTACTGCTCGACCGTGCCGCTGGAGATGACCGATACCTGTTGGCTCTGATTGGCGTAGTTGTGACCGGTGAGAACGCCGCGCACCCAGGCGACATAGAGCGCACGTTGGTCGGCATCGTCCTTCGATGCCGACCAGGTACGGCACGACATGTCGTCAAAACCGACGATCTTGAGCGGCACGGCAGCACCGGCCAGCGATTGCACGGCCAACAGTACCGCGCTGGTCTGCATCCATTTCGATCGGGACATTCGCTTGCTCCTCGCCGGGTGGTCATCGCAAAGCCGTAATTTTCGTCGGTATCGGCGGGCTCGTCCATGCCCATGATCGCCAGGAGCGTGCCCCTGCCGTTCGGTCATTCGGCCACAGCTTCGGCAGCAGCGCCTGCACGCGTGGCAGCGCTGATGCTGGCGTCGCCTGTCGACAGCGCCGGGGGCGCGGGTACAATTGTGACTTGCACACACTGGCCGAAAACATGATTGGAGATCTCTACATTCTCACGGCGCCTTCCGGCGCAGGCAAGACGACGCTGGTGCGGTTGTTGTTGGCGAACGATTCGGACATTCGCGTGTCCATTTCTCACTGCACGCGCGCACCGCGATTGGGTGAGCGAGATGGTGTCGAGTACCATTTCGTTGGTGTGCCGGATTTTCTCGAGAAGGTTCGCAAGGGTGATTTCCTCGAATGGGCGGAGGTACATGGCAACTACTATGGTACATCAAGAAGCGGCATCGAAGCCGCCTTGCTTGCCGGTCAGGACGTGCTCCTCGAGATCGACTGGCAAGGCGCGCAGCAGGTGCGGGAACTGTTCCCGACAGCCATCAGCGTGTTCCTTCTGCCACCGTCACTCGCCGAGCTTGAGCACCGGCTTTGCGCGCGCGCGACGGATACTGCCGAAACGATCGCTCGCCGCGTCGCCGCGGCACGCGAAGAGATGCGGCATATGGTGGAATTCGACTATGTTATTATCAATGACGAGTTGCAGCGTGCGCTGCACGATCTATTGGCAGTGGTTCGCGCGACGCGGCTTCGTTACTCCGCCCAGCGTCAGCGACATTCCATCCTGTTCGCAACAATGCGCTGATTATCCAGGGAGATATTTGCATGGCACGAGTGACCGTAGACGACTGTTTGCATCGCGTTCCAAATCGTTTTCAGATGACCCTGGCGGCGACCTACCGCGCCCGTCAGCTCGCCGCCGGGGCCACCCCGCTGGTCGATGGTGGTCGCGACAAGCCAACCGTAATCGCCCTGCGCGAGTTGGCCGCTGGCAAGGTCGGTCTGGAAGTCCTCAAC
>DPSD01000180.1:608-4750 GCA_003538495.1 Accumulibacter sp. | reverse complement strand
CGAGGCATTCGAGGCATTCGAGGCATTCGAGGCGTACGAATGGCCAACGGTGGAAAGCCCTGCCGATCGAGGTAGCTGATCTCGGCGCCGAGTTGACGCAAGCCATCGACCAGATCGCCGATCGGCCTTTCGTGCATCCGTGGCACGCCGGCCAGCCGGTACTCGCCAGCATCGCCAACCGCCAGCGCCAGCACTGCTGTCAACGGCCGAAAGACGGTGCCGGCGTTACCCAGGAAGAGATCTGCCTGGCGGACCGGGAAAATGCCGGCGACCCCGCTGACCCGAAGCGCATTGTCGGGCAGCGGCTCGATGCGCACCCCGAGCGCCCGCAACGCATCAAGCATCCGGGCCGTGTCGTCCGACTGCAGCAAGCCGCGGACTTCGGTATCGCTGTCGGCCAGTGCTGCCAGCAGCAACACCCGGTTGGAGATGCTCTTCGAGCCAGGCAGGCGAACGGTGCCCCGGGCCGCGCGCAGCTGCGGCAGGTCGATGTAGTCTTCAGTCATGCTCAGTCTTTCGTCTTGTTCTCGGCCCACGCGCGTCGGGCGCTTCTGGCCACGTCGAAGGTCGCGGCCAGGCGGGCGCCGTCACCGCACGCCAGGGCCGCTCGCAAATCGTCGAGTTGCGCCCGGTAGTGGTCCAGTTCGTCGAGCAGTGCGGTCCGATTGGCCAGACAAATGTCGCGCCACATCTCGGGGTGACTGGCGGCAATCCGCGTGAAATCGCGAAAACCGCTGGCCGCGAAGGCGAACAACTGCTCGCGGTTGTCGCGCCGTGCCAGCTCGTGTACCAGGGCAAATGACAGCAGGTGTGGCAGATGGCTGACCGCCGCGAAGATGCGGTCATGCTCGGCCGGTGCCAACTCCCTGATCAGGCTACCGCAAAACTCCCACGCGGCGCGCACGCGGGCAACGCTCGATGGCGCGCTTTCCGGCAGCGGCGTCAGCACCACCTGCTTGCGGCGATAGAGATCCGCCCGCGCCGCTTGCGCGCCACTGTTCTCGGCGCCGGCAATCGGATGTGCGGGAACGAACTGCCCGAGCCGCTCACCGAAATGCACACGTGCGGCGGCGACCACGTCTTCCTTGGTACTGCCCGCGTCCGTGACGACGGTCTGCGGCCCCAGGCAGGGGGCAAGGCGCGCCATGATCTCCGGGGTCGTTCCGACCGGTGTGGCGATCAACACCAGGTCGGCATTCGACACCTCCTGGCCGACATTGAACCCGGCGCGGTCCACGATCCCCAGTTCGAGCGCCTGCGTCAGCGAGCCCAGGCGGCGCCCGAAACCGACCACCTCGGTCGCCTGTCCTGCAGCCTTCAGTGCCAGCGCGAACGAGCCACCGATCAGGCCGACACCGAAAACCACTACCTTGCCGAAGGCCGCAGGCGCGCTCATGATCGGAAAACTCCGCAATAGTCGATCACAGGGAACCTTCCAGCGCCTCAAGGAAGCGGCTGTTTTCGCTTTCGGTGCCAATCGTCACGCGCAGCCAGTCCGGCATCCCGTAAGCGGCGATCGGCCGAACGATGACTCCCCGTCTGAGCAGCCGCTGGTTCACCGCCGCCGCGTCGACCACCCTGAAGGTCACGAAGTTGCCATGCGAGGGAATGTGGCTGCAGCCCAGCCGCTTGAGGCCGGCGACGATCTGCTCCATGCCGGCGCGGTTCAGGGCGTAGCTGCTGGCCACGAACTGGTGATCGTCGAGGGCAGCGACGGCGGCGGCCAGGGCCAGGTTGTTGCAATTGAACGGCTGGCGGACGCGATTCATCAGGTCGGCGATCTCCGCCGAAGTCAGCGCATAGCCGATACGCAGACCGGCGAGACCGTAGATCTTCGAGAAGGTGCGGGTGATCACCAGATTCGGCATTTCGGCCAGCCAGGCGGTGGTGTCAACGCGCTCGGCGGGTGGCAGGTATTCGTTGTAGGCTTCGTCGAGGACCACCAGCACATCCGCCGGCACCGCTTGCATGAACAGCTTGAGCTGTGGATACGGCACGAAGGTACCGGTCGGGTTGTTCGGATTGGCAATCCAGATCAGCCGGGTATCGGGCCGGATCGCCGCCCGCATCGCCTCAAGGTCGTGGCCGAAGTCGCCGGCGGCAACGGCAATCGCTGCAGCGCCAGCCGACAAGGTCGCCAGCGGATAGACGGCAAAGGCGTATTGGGAGAAGATCGCCGAACGGCCAGGCGCCAGAAAGACGCGGGCGACCAGATCAAGCACATCGTTCGATCCGTTGCCGAGAACGATGCGCTCCATTCCCAGGCCGGTACGCTCGCCAAGCGCGTGCTTCAGCTCGAAATCATCCGGGTAACGCGATAGCGTCGCCATCGCCTCGGCCGCCGCCGCCGCCCGCGCCTTCGGACTCATGCCAAGAGGATTCTCGTTGGAAGCCAGCTTGACGATCTGGTCGACGGCAAGACCCAGCTCGCGCGCCAGCTGGGTAATCGGCTTGCCGGGCTGGTAGGGCGATATCGCCCGGATATAAGGTAGGGATTGCGTGTCCGGCGTCGGCAGTGCCATTGGCGTTCCTCGACAAGAAGTCAATCGGGTCAGTAAGCGGCCATCGGGTAGGAACCCAGAATCTTGAGATAAGGCGCTCGGCGACCCAGTTCGGCAAGCGCCGAGCGGACCGACTGGTCATCACGATGCCCTTCCAGGTCGACAAAGAAAACGTAGGCCCACAAGGTGTGACGTGCCGGACGCGACTCGAGCCGGGTCATCGACACGCCGGCGTCGGAGAACGGCGCCAGCAGCTTGCTCAGCGCGCCGGTCTGGTTGTGGGCCGACATGATCAGCGACGTCCGGTCGCGGCCCGAAGGCCCCGCCTCCTGATGGCCGAGGACGACGAAGCGGGTGGTATTGTTCGGCTCGTCCTCGACGTTGCTCGCCAGCTGTGGCAGGTGGTAGCGGTCGGCGGCCGCCTGGCCGGCGATCGCCGCCGTGCCCGCCTCGGCAGCCGCGAGTTGCGCCGCCTGCGCATTGCTGCCCACCGAAATACGCTGCGCGCGTGGCAGCGAGCGGTTCAACCACTCGTGGCATTGCGCCAGCGACTGCGCGTGCGAGTAGACCTTCGTCACGCCGTCCAGCGAACGCTCGTTCGACAGCAGATGCTGGTGAATTCGCAGGACCACTTCGCCACAGATCTTGAGCGGCGTCGTCAGCAACAGGTCGAGCGTCCGCCCGACGGCGCCCTCGGTCGAGTTCTCGATCGGCACGACGGCATAGTCGGCATGCACGGCCTCGACCTCGCGAAAGACGTCGTCGATCGAGATCTGCGGCATCAGGCGTGCGGCGTGGCCAAAGTGCTTGGTCGCCGCGCTCTCCGAAAAAGTGCCCAGCGGGCCGAGAAAAGCGATTCCCAGCGGTTGCTCGAGCGACAGGCAGGCCGACATCACTTCGCGGAAGAACCAGGTGACGGTCTCGCCGGACAGCGGTCCAGGGTTCAACTGCTGGATCCGGTGCAGCACCTGTGCCTCGCGTTCCGGTCGGTAAATGAAGCCAGCCTCACCGTGCCGCGACTTGATCTCGCCGACCCGCTGCGCCAAGCGGGCGCGCTGGTTCAGCAGCTCCAGCAGTTGCCAATCGAGCGCGTCGATCTGCTCGCGGACGACCGCCAGCTCGCGCTGCAGCTCGTCGCTCATCGAGCGCGCCCCGCCAGTGGTCTGCAGTGCCGCGCCAAACGCTTGCCGGCGACCCTGCCGCAGGCACCCGGCAGCCCTCCCCCACACCCGTTCCCCGGCCGCGACTGCTGCAGGGCGGGAAGCGGCCAGCGCGCGAGTCGCAGAACGCGCCGCATGCGCTCTATTCCTCCTTCGGACCAGCGGTCGGGTCCGAACCCGATGGCTCACCCGCCGGCTCGTCAGCCTCGTCAGCCTCGTCAGCCTCGTCAGCCTCGTCAGCGTCGTCAGCCTCGTCAGCCTCGTCAGCCTCGTCTGCTGCAGCGAGCTCGGAAGGCTCCGGAAGATCGGAGTCGTCTTCGCTCTCGACCACCTTTTCCAGGCCGGCGAGCTTCTCGCCGGCGTCGAGCGCGATCAGGGTGACACCCTGCGTCGCCCGCCCCAACTCGCGGATCTCGCGGACCCGGGTGCGGATCAGCACCCCGCCGGTGGTGATCAGCATGATCTCGTCGTCGTCGCAGAC
>DPSD01000180.1:0-340 GCA_003538495.1 Accumulibacter sp. | reverse complement strand
CCGCCGGTGGTGATCAGCATGATCTCGTCGTCGTCGCAGACTAGCCGCGCGGCGACCACCTTGCCGTTCCGTTCGCTGGCCGCTATCGCCTTGACGCCTTGCGTGCCACGCCCCGAGTGCCGGAAGTCGGCCAGTGCGGTCCGTTTGCCAAAGCCGTTCGCGGTGGCCACCAGAACCGTTTGCTGGTCGTTATCGGCGATCAGCAGCGACAGCACCTGCTGCTTGTCGAGCAGCCGCATCCCGCGCACGCCACGCGCCGTCCGCCCCATTGGGCGAACGTCTTCCTCGTCGAACCAGACGGCCTTGCCGGCGTCCGAGACCAGGATCACGTCCTGGCTGC
>DPSD01000373.1 GCA_003538495.1 Accumulibacter sp. | reverse complement strand
GCGAAGCTTCGCCTCCTACGGCCGCCGGTACGTCGACGCCGTCGCCAAAAATGCGCACGGGGTATTTATGGCGCTGGAAAATCGACACATCGAAAATGCCTCTGGCCGGAAAGATCTTGACATCGCGAGTCCGGCGCCGTAGATTCGAGCGGCAATACGTGATTCGGGAGGTTAAATCCCAGCACTTCCGGAAAGCGCAAGGCTGATTTGACTTGAAAAAGGCAAACCAAGCGAGAGCTTGGGACGCAAAGTGACCGGTCTGACGGCTTCGGCCAAGACAGCGGGACTGCCAAGTGTAGAGGTAGCTGCAAGCGGCTCGCCAGCGGCGCGCCGTCAGGAAGGTGAGGATCTGTCGCGGCGTTGACCGCCCCCATTCCTTCCAGGCGACCAATATCAACAGGCTCCATATGCTGCGCTCAGTTCAGGCCAACATAACGGAGACCCGACATGTTGACCCGCCAAACATCCCCCCTTGTTACCCTTGAAACAGCGACCATACGCGCAGGCGTGAGGCACGGATCTGCGGCGCGCCTGTTGATTGGCGGCCGGACCATGGCCTTTTTGCTAGCCGTCGTCGCCGCTCCGGCGGTCGGTGCGCCGCCGATGGCCGGACCGCAGCAACCCGCATACGCCCCAGGGCGGCTGCTGATTCAACAGCGTGCCGGCCTTAGCGATGCCGAAGTCGACAAGGCCCTCAAGCCGCACGGCGGCAAGCGGGTCGCCAAGATCAAGGGGATCAACGTCCATGTGGTGCAGTTGCCGACGCAAGCCAACGCCGCAGCTGTCGCGGCTGCGCTGGCCAAGAACAAGCACTTCAAGTATGTCGAACAGGATCGGATCCTTGCACCGGCCGGAACGACCAACGACCCATCGCTCGCCAGCCAGTGGCACCTCGCCAAGATCGGCGCGCAGGGCGCATGGGACACCTCCACTGGCAGCGACGTGATCATCGCCATTCTGGATACCGGCGTCGACGGCAACCACCCGGACCTCGCGGCGCAGATGATCCCGGGCTGGAATGCTTATGACAGTAATGGCGACTCGTCGGACGTCCATGGCCACGGCACGGCGGTAGCCGGTACCGCGGCAGCCGCCGGCAACAACGCGATCGGCATCGCCTCCGTGGCCTATCGCTCGAAGCTGATGCCGGTGCGTGTCTCTGACCCAAGCGGGTACGCTTACTTCAGCACGATGGCCAGCGGGCTGACCTGGGCGGCAGATCATGGCGCCAAAGTGGCCAACATCAGCTTCGAAAACGTCGCGGGCAGTTCAACTATCGACAGTGCCGCCCAGTACCTCAAAGGAAAGGGCGGGTTGACCGTGGTCTGCGCCGGCAATAGCGGCACCCTGCAGACCGTAGCTCCCACCGGCAACCTGGTGATCGTGTCGGCAACCGACAGCAACGACGCCATCACCTCATGGTCCAACTATGGCAGTTACGTCAACCTCGCGGCGCCCGGGCAAACCATCCTGACGACCAGTCGCGGTGGCGGGTATAGCCAGTGGTGGGGAACCTCGTTCGCAAGTCCGGTGGTCGCCGGTACGGCAGCGCTGATGATGGCGGCCAATCCGGCGCTGCCCAGCACCCAGCTGCAAAGCCTGTTGTACGCGACTTCGGTGGACCTGGGTAGCGCCGGCAAAGACGTCTATTACGGTTCGGGCCGCGTCGACGCAGCTCGGGCCACTCAGGCTGCGGCAACGGCAAGCGCGGCCGATACGCAGGCGCCGACGGTGGCCATCTCGGCGCCCACCGGCGGCAAGGTCTCCGGCCTGGTGGTGGTCAATGTCGCAGCCAACGACAACACCGGTGTCGCCCGGGTCGATCTGGTGGTCAACGGCACCAACTTTGCCACGGACACCTCCTCGCCACACGGTTTCAGCTGGGACACGACGAGCATCGCCGACGGGCCGGCAACGCTGATAGCCTACGCTTACGATGCGGCCGGCAACCACACCGGGTCACAGCCAGTCAGCGTCACCGTTGCCAACGCCGTAGCGATGCCCGACACCACTGCGCCGACTGTCGCCTTCGCCGCGCCGGCCAACGGCGCCATGGTGACCAGAGTGGTGAGCGTTGTTGGCATGGCCAGCGACAATTTCGGCGCCAGTGGCATTACTCAGACCCTGAAAATCGACGGCGTGGTGGCCAGCACCGCCAGCGGCGGAAGTCTCAGCAGCAACTGGAATACCAAGAAAGCATCTGCCGGCACTCACACCCTGACGCTGACCGCCCGGGACGTGGCGGGAAATTCGTCGAGCACGTCGATCACCGTCGTCGTGAAGTAGTCACCTCCTCGGCAATGGTAGGGAATGCGGCAGCGGCGATCGGCTGCCGCATTCCCTCTCCTCGCGTGTCTGTCGACCTCAGTCAGTTCCGCCTGAAGGCTGTGGCGCTGACTGCTCAGCCGGACGGCGGCGCGTTGAGGGAGCGCGTCCTCCGTCGGGTTTTCTTGCGGTTCGCCTCGCAGCCACGCAGCTACATGAGCCAACTGACGGATTGGAGGCGGCAGTTGACTTATGGCACGTTACTTGTGACATCGGCTTTGAAAGCCGCCTTGCCGATTCGATTCGCACTGTCGAAATTCTTTACAGCGACGTGAGAATACCTCGGAAGATCTGAAAAATTGCCATTTATATTAGTCTGTTGTAATTATGGCATGAATCATGCTTGTATTCCTCAAAGGTCGTATAAGTCAGGAGATACCTAATGAACATGCTAAGAATGGCAAGTGTAGTGCTCGCGGCGATGGCCGTCGCACTGCCAGCATCGGCGTCGGTCAGCTTCAGTGGGTCATCGGGGTCCCGGGCGGCAGCGGTCACCTTCGATATCGTCGCCGGCAAGTTGCAGGTCAAGCTGGACAACACCAGCACCAACGATGTGTTGGTGCCGATCGACGTGCTGACCGCCGTATTCTTCAACCTCTCGGGCGGCGCCGGCCAGTTGGCTCGCTTTTCGGCGACAGCGGATGGCGGCACGTATCAAGGTACGACGCTGGTAAACCCGGCTGGCACGGTCGTCGGCGGCGAGTGGGCGTACGCCGCCGTATCGAGTGGCAGTTTGCCGGGAGTCAATGCCGGCATTTCCAGCAGCGGCCTGGGCCTCTTTGGTCCTGGTGATGTGTTTCCAGGTGCCAACCTCTCGGGCCCGGCGGATCCGAACGGTCTGCAGTACGGCCTGACGTCGGTCGGGGACAACAAGGCGACCGGCAACACTCCCATACTTACCGAGCCACTGACCAATCATTCGGTGACCTTCCTGTTGACACCGGGTGCGGGCTTCAGCCTGACCCAGATCAGCAACGTGTTCTTCCAGTACGGGACGGCGCTCACCGAGCCGCGCTTCCCGGGCGGCGAAGGCGGTGGCGGTCCAGGTGGCGGCAACACGCCCGAACCGGCGACGCTGGCACTGCTGGGTTTCGGCCTCCTGGCCGGCGCTGTCGCCCGCCGCAAACGCACCTGACTTCGCGAATCTCCTCACGGGCCGCATGCGTCGGCGCTTGTCGCACGAGAGCCGGCGACGCATTCCAACGCCGGGGTGAAGACTTGGCGGCCCGCCCGTTGGTAAATGGCTGCTCGACCTGTTTGACGCCGCTCGGTGAGCGGTCCCAAGGGTGCCGACCGCACGCGTGTTTCGGGCTGCGGCCGTGGTAGGACCCTCGGCTGCCCGCCGGCATCGTGCGGGCCATCAGCCCTATTGACCAGCCTGCTTGAGCAAGGCCACGACTTCGTCGTGCCCTGAAAACGACTTGCCGCGCTTGGCCAGAGAGGCGAGTTCGACACGCGCCTTCTCCTTGTCGCCCGCCTGCAGGTACAGCCGCGCCAGGGCCAGCCGCAGTCCGGGCGAGTCGGGTGCCAGGCTTACCGCCTTGCGTTGTGCCGCAAGGGCTTGATCGAACTGTTTCGCCTCGGCATGGACGAGCGCCAGAGTGTCGAGCATTTCCGGGCGTCCGGGCGCCAGCGCCACCGCCCGTTCGGCCAGCGGCAGGGCACCCGGCTTCTTCAGCTGCACCAGCAGGTAGGCCAGATTGTTCATCGCCAGCGCGTTCTCCGGCTGCAATTCGAGAACCTGTCGGTAGCCGTCCTCGGCCGCAGGCCAATCGCTCCGCAACATCGCCATGTCTGCCAGGTGCACCATGAAGCCGGCGTCGCGCGGGTGCTCCTTGAGCCAGGCCCGTTCGAACTGCGTCGCTTCGGCGGCCTTGCCTGCGGTACCGAGCACCCAGTGCAGACGCACTGGCGCATCGCCTGCGGAATCAAGGACCAGCGCCTTGCGAAACGCGCTGGCCGCCGGGCCCCAGTTCTTGCGGCTCGCTTCGAGGTTGCCTTCGAGGCGAAATCCCAGCGCGTCGTTGGGAAACTGGCTCTGCAGCGAGCGCGCGAGTTGCAAGGCCTTCGCCGGATTCTTCTGGCGCACCGCCATGGCCACGTTGGCCTGCTGCGCCGGCAGCGACGTCGGATCCACGCGCAGCGCCAGGCGCAGCTGATCTTCGGCCTCGTCCGTCTTGCCGGCGACCAGATAGGCATCGGCCAGCCGCAGACGCGCCGCGGCCGATTTTGGAATCGCGCGCACCAGCGTCGCCAGCGTGGTGATCGCCTGATTGGTATCGCCGGCTGCCAGTTGCAGGCCGCCCAGGCGTTCGAGCAAGACCGCCTCCGAGGGCAAGGCGACCACCGCGGCCCGCGCGGCGGTCAGCGCTGTCGTCGGGTCGTCGGCGCGCAGGTGATGATCGATGATTGCCAGGTGGGTGGCCGGGTCGTTCGGGCGCGTGACCGCTGCGCGCTCGAGCAACTCGTTGATCTGCTTGGCGGGGGCGCCGGTGCGCACCATCCAGTCGGCCATCACGATCATCGCCGGGACGTTCTTCGGATCGTTCTGCAAGAGCGTTTCAATGCGCTGCCGCGCCGCCTCGGGCTTGTTCTCCTCCAGCTCCAGGATCACCATGCCCTGGACGGAGGGGAAATAGCGCGGGTCCTTGGCCAGAGCCAGCTCGAAGCCGCGGCGTGCGCCGGCCGGATCATGCCGCTTCCAGGCAATCGCGCCTCGCAAATGGTCCGGGAGCGGGCTTCTTGGCAGCTTTTCGGCCAGCGAATCCACCGCCCTCAGCGCCGCCTCCCACTCCTGGCGCTGCAGGCGGGCGCTGATCAGCGCCAGGTCCGCCGACGGGCCTCTATCGATGGTGGCTATTTCGGCCAGCTCGGACAAGGGCTGATCGTCCTGGCCGCGCCCGAGCCGTGCCCGCGCCCGCGCGACGCGCAGCTGCCTGTCGTCTGGCAACAAGCGCGCCGCCCGTTCAAAGGTCGCGTCGGCCTTCCTGAAATCACCCAACAGCAGATAGGCCTGCGCCGCCAGAGCGAGCGACTCGCCGTCCTCCGAGCGCGGCGAATCGATCAGCGAAGCGAGAAAGTCGAGAATCGCCAGTGCCTTGTTGGCCTGACCACCGCGCAGGTAGGCCACCGCCAGCGCCCGTCGCGGTTCGGCTGCTTTTGGCGCGGCGGCCATCGCCCGCAGCAGCAGGGTCTCCGCCTCTGCCAGTGCGCCAAGCTGGGTGGCTGCCTGTCCCGCCAGCAGCAGCACGCTGGCGTTCTCGGGCGAGCCGCGCACCAGCAACTGGGTGATCTCGCGCGTCCGCTTGGCGTCACCTTCCAGATAGGCGATCAGCGCTTCGTAGTACATCGTCTGTGGATGGCGCGGTAGCGCCTTCGCCATTTCATCCCACTCCTTGCGGGCGCCATCGAGGTCGCGCTGACTAATCCGCATCGCCACCAGCGCACGAAGCGCGGGCAGCAAATCGGCGCGGGCCAGGAGTGCCTGGCGATAGGCGGCCTCCGACTCGGCACTGCCCGGATGGTCTTGCTGCAAGAGGTCACCCTTCAGCAACCAGGCCTGCGCATTCTCGGGCTCTTGCGCCAGCACCTGTTCGGCGATCGCCAGCGATTCGGTCGGCTCACCGCCGGCGGCCTTCAGGCGGGCGTCGAGCAGGCGCGCTGGCGCGTACGCCGGCGCCCGCTGCAAGGCAACGGCGACCACCTCCGCAGCCTTTGCCGTGTCGCCGGTCTCGGCGTACGCCAGCGCGACCTGGGTCTTCAAGTCGGCACCTTCCTCGACGCCGTCAAGATCCATGCGGTCATAGCGATCGATCAACTCCTGCGACCGGCCCAGGGCCAGCAGTGCGGTCGCCAGCGGCACGGCCAGGCGTTTCTCCGGGAAGCCTCGCTCCAGAGCGCGCGAAAACTCGGCTTCGGCTCCTGCCGCGTCACCTGTGGCGAGCAAGCCTTTACCAAGGAGGAAGCGGCCTTCGGCCGACTCTGGATGTGCCTGCAGGAGCGATTTCAGCTCGACTATCGCGGCCGCGTGCTGCCTGGTTTCCAGGTAGCTGCGAGCGGATGCGAGCGTCGTTGCTTCGTCCCTCTCGCCACCGCAACCGGCTAAGAACGCCGCGATCGACAAAATCGCCGACCCCCCCCGAAGTTTTGCCTGCCGCTTCATTACAGCCCCCTTGAATAGGTATGTCGCCAAGGTCGCTTTTCGACCGAATTATGTGGACAAGAGACCGGTCGCCCGCGCTTCCCCGAGCGCGATACCTTTGCCGATTCTATGGAATAGTGCGCCTTTCACGCGCGTTTTTCTGTCATCAGCGTCGTCGCTATCGGCGGCTCTGGCGCGTGTTGCCGAGGGAGGGGCCATACTCAGGGCCCAGGCGTCGCCCGCAACGACGCCTGGCGCAGCGCCATGGGTATTGTGGGTAAAATGTGTCCTCGCCAACCCATCATGCAGGGACCGCCGTGCTTGCTCGCCCGCGTCGTCAGATGCGCACCCTCTGGACCGTCAGCTGGCTGCTGGTCGGTCTGAGCGGCTGTGACCTGATCCAGCAGAAACTGGGGTTGGAAAATCCCGTTGTCAAGGCCGCCCGACTCGAGGCCGAGGGTAAGGCGGTCGGCGGTGGCTGCCGACAGTCGGGACGCGCGATCGAGGATTGCTATTCGATCTACTCCTGGTTGCCAAAAGCGGCGATTTACGAGGGCTGGCGCGACATGGATGGCTACATGCGCGAGAACAAGCTGCAAACAGTCGAGCCCCAACTGCCGCCGCCACAACCGCCAGGTGTCAAGAAGAAAACCCGGGCACCCGCGGCGGTGGAAACCGACGCCGTCGCCAAGGATCTGCCCGCAGCCGAGCCCAAGGCCGACCAGCCGCCGGACAAGGCACATTAGGGCGCTTCCCCGCCGCCGCTCATGGTGCCGGGTTGGTGTAGCGCAGATGGATCTCGTCGATCTCGGCGAGTACCGACGGCGGCAGTTTCACTGCCAGTGCGCCGAGGTTCTCGTCGAGTTGCGCGAGGGTCGTGGCACCGATGATGGTGCTCGCCGAAAACCAGCGTGAATAGACAAACCCCAGCGCCAGCTGAGCAGGCGTCAGCCCGTTACGGCCGGCGAGCGCGGCATAGGCGGCGACGGCTGGAGCGACGTTGATCTTCCCGTAGCGCTGGCCAAAGCCGGCGAACTGGGTGATGCGGCCCGGCGCGTTCGGCTGGTCCAGGTACTTGCCTGAAAGCGTGCCGAAGGCGAGCGGCGAATACGGCAACAGGGCAATCCTTTCGCGGTGGCAAACCTCGGCCAGCCCATGCTCGTAGACCCGGTTGAGCAGGCTGTAGGCATTCTGCAGCGAGACCGGGCGAGGCAAGGCATGCTCACGCGCCAGGCGAACAAATTCCAGGACGCCCCACGGATGCTCGTTCGAGAGACCGAAACAACGGATCTTGCCCTCGCGCGTCAGCGTCGCCAGCGCTTCCAGCGTTTCCAGGATCGGTGTCGACTCGGTTTCCTTGGCGGGATCGTACTGCCATTGGCCGAACATCGGCTGGTTGCGGGCCGGCCAGTGCAGCTGGTAGAGATCGACGTAGTCGGTACGCAAGCGCTGCAGCGAACCGTCAAGCGCACTGCGCAGCCTGGCCAGGTCGAAACCTAGTTGGCCCCCGCGGATCCAGTTGAGGCCGCGCGACGGTCCGGCAGCCTTGGTGGCGACGATCACCTTGTCCCGCGACCGTCCGGCCAGCCAGTTGCCGACCATCTGCTCGGTTCTGCCACACGTTCCTGCCTTCGGTGGCACTGGGTACATTTCGGCGGTGTCGATGAAATTGACGCCGCTGGCAAACGCGCGGTCGAGTTGCGCATGCGCTTCCGCCTCGCTGTTCTGCTGCCCGAAGGTCATCGTGCCGAGGCAAACCTCGGACACCTGCAGGCTGCCTTCGCCAAGTGTTCTGTATTTCATGCCATCTCCTCTGCCCGGGCTTCGTCGTTTTTCCCCGCTGCGGGACTGCGAAGCGGCCGCCCCCGATCGCCGCGCCCTGCAGCGGCCAGGCAGAAGCGCCAGGAAGCAGCCGTGCCGGCCACCATGGCAAGTCGTCTATAATCCCGCGATCGAGGGGGATTTGTCGCGGCCGCCTCATGCGTCCGCTACCATACACCAAACGCAAGCTCTTACCCATCTCGCCTGCCACCCATGCCCGACCAGATCCGACCGCCGCAAGTAGCAAACACGGAAGATCCGTTCGAAGTATTGCGCGCCAGCAAGGATTTTTTCTTGCGCCGGCTCAAGGAGATCGTCAGCAAGGCAGGGGTCGGCAAGCAGTCGCTACTCGCGGCCTTTGGCCGTGAAGTCGGCGACGCGTACGATCAGCTGGCTTCCGCCAGTCCCCGTGACGATTTCGATGAGGCGGGCAATCTTACCGCCTCGCGGCTGACCTTGATGAGTGATCACGAACTCGAAGTGGACATTCACATCCGCGACATTTGTGGCCATCTGCGCGACGCTGGCGGGCGCGACCTGTGGCGTAGCCAGCTGCGCTACATGACCTTGCTGCGCCGTCCGAAGATGAAGGACGCTGGCAACCCGGTCGGTCCGGACGTGATCGGCCTTGGCCTGTGGGCCATCTGCAAGGAGGATGGCGGCGATCTGGCGCCGATCCTGGCGCTGCTCGACCGGATCGAAGAGCGGCTGCGGCTGCAGCTGCCGGTGCTCTATCGGGAAATCGACGAGCTGCTGGCAGCGCACGGCGTCGCACCGGCGCAGGCACAGCATGCACCCGTCACAGCAAACACCAACCTGGGTGCGCAATCGGCCGGCGGCGACGGCCACCATCCGACCAACCCGTTAGCGACCCTGCAGCAGGCGATGCGTCAGCGGCACGGCGCGGAGCAGCAGCCACCGTTCGGTCAGCCGCTCATTCCCTTTTCCGCCAACAGCGAAGGGCGATCGGAGAATCCAGCACTCGACGCCGCGGCGATGGTCATGCTCAAGCATCTCTTCGATCGCCTCACTGCTCTGGAGGCGCGATCGGAACCGGTCGGTGCCGTCTCCGCCGGGAACGACCCGGCGCCTCGACCACCGCTGTGCGTTCTCAAATCGAATGACCTCGACCTGCCGGTGGGCAGGCCGGAGGCGATCACTCTGGACACTCTGGCGCTGATCTTCGAAGCCATATTCGAGTCGACGGACCTGCCCGACACGATTAAGGCGGCGATCGGGCGCCTGCAGATCCCGCTGCTCAAGCTGGCGATTGTCGATTCATCGCTGTTCGCCGATAGCTCGCATCCCGCACGGCTGCTGATCAACCGCATGGCGCGCGCGGCGATCGGCTTGCCACCCAGCACCGGATCGGAGCACCCGGTCTGCAAGAGCATCGCCGCGCTGACCGCCGCCGTCCGTGACACCCTTAGCCAGAAAGGCGCGCTGCTCGATCCTTACCTCGCCGAACTCGACGCGCTGATCGCCCAGCGTGACCAGAAGCTTCGCCTCGCCACCGCCGGCCATGTACTGCTGGTCGTCGGGCATGAAAAAGAGCAAGCCGCGCAGCAACTCGCCAACAGCTGGCTGCGGGCCAGCCTGGCCAAGACGACAACAGCACCGATCGCGGCATTTCTCGAGAAACACTGGTCGCGGGTGATGGTCGCCGCCGCCGTGGCGGGTGGCGTTGACGGTGCTCGCTGGCAACAAGACAGCGCCACCGCCAGCGAGCTGATCTGGAGCGTTCAGCCGAAGGCGTCTGCCGAAGAGCGCAAACGCCTGGCCGGCGTCGCATCGTCCCTGATCAGACGAATCGGTGCCGGGCTCGATGAAATCGCCGTTTCGGGTCCGGAAAGAACGCTGTTCCTCAACACCCTGTTCGACTTGCAGACCGCCGCGTTGCGCGCGCCGGCCGCGACCGTTACCGAGCTGCCGGACGACCCCGCAGACCAGCAGGCCGCATCGTGTTCGCTTGCCGAATCAGGCGCGATGACCCGCGCCGGACCCCGCACTCTGGGGGGTGACGGGCTACGAGTGCTCTACTTCGGGCCGTCACCAAGTGCGCCCGGTCGCGGATTAGAGGACAACTGGCAAGTCGGCGACTGGCTGCGTTTCTGCGTGCCAGACCACCCGGAACTGTGCGGTCTGTGCTGCTGGCAAAGCCCGTCATCGGCGACCTCCGTACTGTTCAACCCGGACTGGGGTTACGCCGTCGCTATACCCCGGGGTGCGCTGGACGAGCAGTTGCGCGCTGGGCGCGCACAGGTCGCTTCCCGGACGGCGATCTTCGACGCAGCCGCCGAGCGCGCCATGAAGCACTTTGAAAGCACCTGACTTGCTGGCCGAGGACGGCCGACGGCCGCGCCGAAAGCATGCTGGAGATCCGCGCGGTGGTACCGACCATGCGCGGGTTTATCAAGCGGACTTCACGACTTCAAGCACCTTGGATTCGACGTCCCTTTCACAGTATCTAGTGCGTGACCGAAAACCCCTTCATCCCAACAGTGGGTCTATGTCAATGGCACTAC
>DPSD01000378.1:443-3547 GCA_003538495.1 Accumulibacter sp. | reverse complement strand
ATCAGCGGCGATGAACAGGCCGAGGTCGCCGCTCTCGAGGAGTTTGCTGCTGCCCTGCGCGAGATCGATGCCGCGAGTTTCAGCAAGTTTCAGCGCCTGGTGCAGCGTCTCAAGGAGCCTGAATTCAACTGGCAAGCGGCCGACCCCTCAGACCGTCTGGTCATCTTCTCGGAGCGGATCGAAACGCTGCGCTGGTTGCGGGAAAACCTGCCCGGGGCGGCTGGCCTGAAGCCCGGCCACTTCGAGATCCTGCACGGCGGCATGACCGACACCGAGCAGCAGGAACTGGTCGATCGCTTCGGTCGTCAGGACGACTCCGTGCGGGTCCTGCTGTGCTCCGATGTCGCCTCGGAAGGTCTCAACCTGCATTACTTCTGCCATCGACTGGTGCATTTCGATCTGCCGTGGTCGCTGATGGTGTTCCAGCAGCGCAATGGCCGTGTCGATCGTTACGGCCAGACCAGGCAACCCCGCATCGTCTATCTGTTCACGGAAACCGGCGTCGACCGCATCAAGGGCGACCTGCGCATTCTCGAAATCCTGCAAACCAAGGATGAGCAGGCCAACCGAAACCTTGGCGACCCGGCCTCATTCCTGCACGTTTTCGATCCCGACAAGGAAGCCGCCAAGGTCGCGGAGATCATGGCCGCCGGTACCAGTCCGCAGCAATTTGAAGCGACGATCGATGCGGCGCAGGCGTCAACCGAACAGGCAGGCACGGATGCGGATGCCGACGCCGGTGGCGACTGGCTGCTCAAACTGTTTGCCCAGACGGAGCAGCGGGGTGATGCGGCCACCGCACCACCGCCCAGCACCGATTTCATCCGTGAGGGCATTTCCCTGTTCGGCGATGGCGCACTCAGCAGCGACTACGCCTTTGCCAGGACCGCCCTGCAGCAACTCTGCATTCCGACACCGATTGCCTCATTCAGCCACGACGATGCCAGCCAGACGATCACGCTGAACGCCCCGCGTGACCTGCAGGAACGCCTGCGCGTCACCCTGCCGCTGGAAGTCCGCGACGAGCACCATCGCTATGCCCTGTGTGCCCACAAGAGCCGCATGGCCCAGGCCATCGAGCAGGCCCGTCAGGCGAAAGCGGATGAGGAGAGCTGGCCAGCACTGCACTACCTCTGGCAACAGCATCCGATCATGGACTGGCTGTCGGACCGGGTGCTCACCGCCTTCGGCCGTCATCGCGCCCCGGTCATCCAGTGTCCGCAACTGATCGATGGCGAACAGGCCTTCCTGCTCATGGGCCTGATCCCCAACCGCAAGGGCCAGCCCTTGCTGATCGAGTGGCAGGTCGCGGTATGCAACGCTGGCGCCTGGACCTTGCAGGCTTTCCCCGACTTCGTCGCCCGCACCCGGTTCAAGGCCGGTACTCTGGCCAACCGCAATCAGGGGATCGACACCGCCGCGCTGCAGGCCAACCTGCCCGCTGCGGTCGCCGCGATGAAGCAGCACATGCTGGCCTTGCAGCGCCGCTTTGCCGCAGACATGACCGCCCGCCTGTCGGGAACCCTTGCCGATCTGCAACACCTGCAAGGCAGGCAGATCGAGCAGCTTGAATTGCGCCTGGCCGCCAACCAGCAGGCCGAACAGTTCAAGAAGACGAGACGTGAGCAGCGCACGCAGCACATCCGCAAAGTCTTCGATGAATACCGGCAGTGGGTGCAGGACACCATGACCACCGAGCCTCAGCCCTTCATCCAGGTACTGGCTGCGGCCGTGCAATGAAGACCGGCCCTCTCCCCCAACCCCTCTCCCGCACGCGGGAGAGGGGGCAAGGCAGCACCCCGAGTCGGAGACGGGAAGTTCTCTCCCTCTCCCGCGTGCGGTAGAGGGCAGGGGTGAGTGTGCGGCCCATCCCCACCTCCAGCGGGCAGCCGGCTTCATGCTCTTCACCGAGCTGGAGCCTTCCATCCTGTGCCCGATTTCCATGACCTACGCGGTCACGCCGGCGCTGCGTGACAACGCCGCCATCCACCGTGACTGGTCACCCGGGCTTACCAGCCGCGCGTACGACCCCGCGCTCAAACCCTTCAGCCAGAAGGCCGGCCTCACCATGGGCATGGGCATGACCGAGAAGCAGGGCGGCTCCGACGTGCGCGCCAACACCACCCGCGCGCACCCCGTCGGCGCGGCGCGTGGCCCCGGGGCGGCCTACGAGCTGGTCGGGCACAAGTACTTCGTCTCGGCACCGATGTGCGACGCCTTCCTGGTGCTGGCGCAGGCGCCGGCAGGCCTGTCGTGCTTCCTGCTGCCACGCTGGCGACCCGATGGCAGCAGGAATCCGCTGCAGCTGCTGCGCCTGAAGCGCAAGATGGGCAACGTCTCCAATGCCAGCAGCGAGACCGAGCTGCGCGGCGCGCTGGCCTGGATGGTGGGCGAGGAAGGGCGCGGCGTGCGCACCATCATCGAGATGGTCGCGATGACCCGTTTCGACTGCATGGTCGGGTCGACGGCCGGGCAGCGCGCGGCGGTCACGCTGGCCCTGCACCACTGCGGCATCCGCCAGGCCTTCGGCCGCCCGCTGGACCAGCAGCCGCTCATGCGCAACGTGCTGGCCGACCTGGTGCTGGAGCACGAAGGCTCGCTCGCACTGACGATGCGCCTGGCACGCGCGATGGACCATCGCGCCGCCGACCCGCACGAGGACGCGCTGGTGCGGCTGGTCACCGCGGTGGGCAAGTACTGGATCTGCAAGCGCACGCCACAGCACGCCTACGAGGCGATGGAATGCATCGGCGGCAGCGGCGTGATGGAGGACGGCCCCTTTGCGCGCCTGTACCGCGAAGCGCCGGTCAACGCGATCTGGGAAGGCAGCGGCAACATCCAGTGCCTGGACGTGCTGCGCGCGATGCACAAGTCGCCGGAGGTCGTCGAGGCCCTGCACGCCGAGCTCGGCAAGGCGCGCGGCGCCGATCGCCGGCTCGACCACTGGCTGCAGTCCCTGGCTGGCGAACTGCACGATGCCGAGCAGCTCGAGTACCGAGCGCGCTCGCTGGTCGACCGCATGGCGCTGGCCTTGCAGGCTGCGCTGCTGGTGCAGCATGCGCCGACGTCCGTGGCGGACGCCTTCTGCGGCTCGCGGCTGGAGG
>DPSD01000378.1:0-134 GCA_003538495.1 Accumulibacter sp. | reverse complement strand
GGGGGCGGCCCCCGCCAGTACGGCACGCTGCCGCGCGGCGTCGACGACGCGGCCATCTCCGAGCGGGCGCGGCCGGCATCGACCGGCGTCTGATCGCGCCGGGCGCCTGTTGCTGAGCCCGGCGGGTGCCGGGC
>DPSD01000374.1:2586-3232 GCA_003538495.1 Accumulibacter sp. | reverse complement strand
GGTGGTCACCTTGTACGAGATGACGTCGACGTAGGGAATCGTGAACCGCAGCCCCGGCAGGAGGGTGGTACGGTACTTGCCGAGGCGCTGGACGATCCACTCTTCGCCTTGGGGAACGATTCGCACGCCATTGGCGACGCTGACCAGGACAAAAACGAACAGGACGATCGAAAAGACGGTGAAGCCATTGATGTTGCTGATCATCGTGCTTTCTCCACTTTGACGTAGCTGCCTTCGACGGCGACGATGCGCACCCGTTCGCCAGCGGCGATCGCCGTATCAGCGTAAGCCTCCCAGGCGTCGGCGCCAAGAATCGGCTTCTGAAAACGGACCTGACCACGACTGTCGGGGGTGATGTCCGCTACCAGCACGCCGACTTCACCGGCCACCTTCGCCGCCGACGTGCCGACGGTGGTCACCGTTCGCGGTTGGAGGTGGCGGAACCAGACCCAGACCAGTGCGGCCGAGAACGCGGCCCAGAGCAGGAACTGGGCCGACAGCGCGAGCCCGGGTGCCAGCAACAGCACCACCCCGACGCCGGCCGCACCGATCCCGAACCAGACCACAAAGAAAGCGGGGATGGCGAGCTCGGCCATCGTCAGGGCCAGTCCGAGCACCATCCAGTGCCACCATTCCGGCGAAAACA
>DPSD01000374.1:0-2287 GCA_003538495.1 Accumulibacter sp. | reverse complement strand
GAAAACATGTCGTGTTCCTCTGGTATGCCGATCGGCGGCGAATGAAGCCAGCGCAGGTGCCGCGCGTTCTGGACCGCGAGTCGTCCCGGTGGCAATGCCTGCCGTTTAAACGCCAGAACGGCTTGGTTGGCAAGGGAGGGAGGGCCCGTGCGCGGAGGCGCTCCGGCTGGTTGGACGCGGTCAACCGGTGTTCACCACCATCGTCTCGCCATGACGGCGCAACGGCGGTTGCCGGCGTTCACATCGATCACGCCGCCCGTGACCTCGACGACCGTTCCAGAGACTGCGGAAGGAGTGCGATCGACCGGTTGCTGCGGTACAGGCTTTTCGCGCCAATGCCGGCAATGCGGCGTACGCCGCCGGCGGCGTTGGATGGCGTGTGAAAACGGCTACGGCAACATGATTCGCTCCAGCGCCGCTGTTGGGATGCCAATTGCTCACGCACGGCTGCCGCCCGACCATCGTCACTGCGAAAATCGATGAACGAGCCGCGTTGCCGGATCCGTCCGACTCAGGCGGCGCTACGCCGATCGCCTCGTCGGCGCCGATGTCGGGGATCCGGCTCTCGTCGATCGCCGCACCGCGCAGACCTCGTCGCCGTGGCGAACCAGCGAGAACAGCAGCCGGTCGGCGTCGCCGAGTCTGGCGCGATAGAACTTGCCGTGGCTGAGATCGACGCGCTTGTTGACCTGAGCGGCATGGAAGTCGTGCCGGGCGATGGCATCGGCCACCTTGCGCTAGCTGGCCTTGACGCGCGACGTGTCTAGGCCGGTGGATTCGAAAATTTTCACTGTGAGTTTCGGCGTGGATAGTGTGACAACGAATTCGGATCCTACTTCGCCACGGTCGGCTTTGCCCGCCCGGGCTTCTTTCCAATGGCCGCCACTCTCCTGGCGTGGGCGGTGAAGTCGAACACATTCGGGGCAAAATCGTCGCCCAGCCACTCCCTCATCTCCTCGTGATCCTCGTGGTCCGGGTCGTTCAGAACTTCCAGCAGATTCGCGTAGCCATAAACCCCACCGCAGTTCTCCGGCGGACAAGCGCCTTCGCCGGCGACCAGCACGGCGCGCGGCGCCGCCGGGTCGGGCGGCAGGCGCGTCTCGATGGCGATGGTGTGCCACCAGTCGTCACCGAAGTCGTACCAGTAGCGAAACTTGCGCTGTCGCGCCAGCAACTCGCCGAGCGTCGTGGTGTCTTCGGGAAGCGCCGGTTGCCCACCGAACATGTTGTCGTCGAGGCTGGGCATGCCCACCACCCGGCCGGCCGCCCGGAACTCGTGCAGGTGGTCGTCGTCCCAGCCCATGGCCTCCTGGATCACGCGGTGAAACTCCCAGAAGGTCAGATCCTTGTCGACCTCGACGCGGCGCCAGATAGCCGGTTCCCAGGAGTCGAGGCTGATCTTGAGGCGCAGGCGGCCACCGGCGTTCTTCGCTGTTGCGTTCATGGTTGCAGTACCTTGGTCGATTCCTCGCCGAACTGGCTGACCACGCGCACCGCCACGCGCCTGCCGGCCCGGAAAGGAATGGGATGGGAAACGAAGCCATACAGGCGGTCGAAGGCTTCAGCGTCGATTTCGATCCTGACCCAGGTGCCGGTGTCGGCGACGACCAGATTGACGTGGCTTTTTTTGGTTGGCCAGGTATTGCGGCTGGTGTGGCCGAAGACGTGCCGCGTGCTGCCCTGCGGGTTGTAGTGGTTGAGAATCGGCAGCACGCGCTCGCGTTCGGCGGCGTGCGCAACGATGCCGCGGTTGATGCTCTCGACGACCGGCTGCGGGTCTTCGTAGATCACCAGGCGCTTGTAGATCGGGTTGTCTTCGCCGACGACTTTGAGCTTTTCCTCGTACCAGCGCTCGACGATCTGCCTGACCTGCTGGAAGAGACGCAGGTCGGCCCGCTGCGCTTCGTCGCCGTGGATGCGCCGCAGGTAGTCGCGGGTCAGCTTGTAAATGACGGTCTGGTCGCGCAGTTCGTCGAGCTTGAGGCGCATCGTCTGGCGGTCTTCCGAGACGGCGGTGCCGAGCGTGGTTTCGACCGGCAGGAGGGTGGTGTCGAGGCAATAATCGGGCGTGCCGGTGAAGTCGGCGGCAAGGTGGTCGCTGTCGGTCTGCAGGCGGTAGCCGACCAGGTTGGGGAAGCGGATTTCGAGGCTGTCGCGCTCACGCAGCGCGCGCAGCGTGGCGTATTCGGGCGGCTCGGCGTGGCTGCTCTGGCCGGCCTTGAACAGCTTGAAGGGGATGCCGATGATGTGCGCGTACTCGGGCGGGAACTTGCCGGTCTTCGGGTCG
>DPSD01000039.1 GCA_003538495.1 Accumulibacter sp. | reverse complement strand
AGGGCACGCCAAACTCCTTGAGCATCACCGCAGCCGCCTGCATCGTCGGCCAGTCGGAATCGGAGCCCATGACCACGCCGACCAGCGGTTCGCGTTGCGACATCAGTGGGCCTCTCTTTCAGCGGCTTCGAGGGTGTTGGCGAGCAGCATGGTAATGGTCATCGGACCGACGCCGCCGGGCACCGGCGTGATCGCCGAGGCGACTTCACTGACCGCCGCAAAATCGACGTCACCGCAGAGTTTGCCGTCGGGCAGGCGGTTGATCCCGACATCGATGACCACGGCACCCGGTTTGACCATCTCGGCGGTGACGAAACGCGCTTTGCCGAGCGCGGCAACGAGGATGTCGGCACGGCGCGTGTGGAAGGCCAGGTCGCGGGTCTGCGAATGACAGATGGTGACCGTTGCGCTGGCCTGCATCAGCAACATCGCCATCGGCTTGCCGACGATGTTCGAGCGCCCGAGGATCACCGCTTCCTTGCCTTTGAGATCGATGCCTGCATCGGCAAGGAACTTCATCACTCCATAGGGCGTACAGGGAATGAAACGCGGATGGCCCTGCATCAGCGCGCCGACGTTTTCGGCGTGAAAACCATCGACATCCTTCTCGGGAGTGATCGCCTTGAGCACGGCGTCGCTGTCGAAGTGCTTCGGCAAGGGCAACTGCACCAGGATGCCGTGTATCTTCGGGTCGGCATTGAGTTCGGCGATCTTGTCGAAAACCCGTTGCGGCTCGATGTCGGGCGCATACAGGATCTTTTCCGAGTGGAAACCGGCCGCTGCACAGGCGTTCACCTTGTTGCGCACATAGACCTGCGAAGCAGCGTCTTCGCCGACCAGAATCACCGCCAGGCCAGGGCGGGTGCCGCGACTGGCCAGCAGTGCTTCGGCACGTGTCTTGAAATCGGCGCGCAGTTTTTTCGCCAGCGCGTTGCCGTCGAGGATTGTTGCCGTCATCGTGGAATTTCCTGGGGTGTTTTTCTTGAGTGCACGGAAGGAATAAGAAATCTGCCAATCGATGCGTCAGATGCCAGCGCAAAAACTGCGCATCGGTCGACCGGTCGACAATAAGGGCGCGATTCTAGCGCAAATCAGGCGGTGCGCCCTCGGCTTTCGTCGCCGGTTTCGGCTGCCGCCCGACTCATCCGCGATCATGCGAATAGCCCCGGACGTCGTGTCATCGACTTCCTGCCGGATGTTTCAGCACTTCTCGATGGATACCATCGACGAACTTTCGCAGGCTGGGTGAATGCGGTTCCGTGAGATTCAGGTATGGTGAGATGCGCTCGGCCCAAGCGTACTTGTCCGCGCCAGTCACCTCGGAATCCTTGATATCCAGGGCGACTGCCAGCTCCTCCCAGGCGCCGACAATCTCGTCTGCCACAATACGGCGCAACTTCTGTAATTTCTGTGCTCGCACCTTTGGGTAGGCTGCGGCAACGGCATCTACGTCGGCGATAAACCAGCTCTCGGTTTCCTCGATCGCCAACCGAAACAGAACACGGGGCGGTCGCTTGGGCAGCCGTGCCAGCATCGAGTTCAATTGCTCCAGCAACTCGCGACACGGGTCACGGTCCACATCAATCAGGACCACCACGCATGCCTGATCACCAAGATGCGAAAAGCCCTTCAGCTTCGCCGGGAGTTGATGCAACAAGGTCTGCTGCTTCGGATCAGGTTGGCCGAGCAGATCGTCAGGCAAGATACCGCGCCCTTTGTGTCGGTGGATACGGAAGTCTTGGTTCTCCAGCAGACCGAAACGCCGCGTCAGCACTTCCCTGACTGCCGGCACGTCGGAAGCTCCTTCGACCAGCACCTCGAACCAGATCATGGGTTACCGATGCCGAAATGGTTGCTGTACCAGAGGCTCCCCATCGGGATGCCTTCAGCGAACATTTCGCGCACCCCCTGCACATCGGCCGCACGAGTCAGATGGCTGAAGCCATCAGCCCCCTTGTCAAGAATCCAGACCTCATCCGGAGTCAGCGCGTCGACAAAATTGGGCGCATGGGTGGTGATCAGGATTTGCGGGCCGCGCGCTTTCGACGCATATTCCTTGAATTCCTGAGCAAGTGTTGCCAGCAATTGATGATGCAAGCCGTTCTCGGGTTCTTCGATACCAATCAACGGTGCCGGGCTGGGATCTTCCATCAGTAATAGATAGGCAAGCATCTTTAACGTACCATCGGACATGTCCTGCTGATAGAAAGGCTCAGGAAACCCTTGGGCAGAAAATTCGAGCACCAGGCGGCGGTCCCTCTCGGTCTTCGCCTTGATGTCAATTATTCCGGGAACCTTCTTCGCAATTCGTTCGAGCATCTGGCGAAATCCTCCGGGGTTCGCACGTTCTACATATTGGAGATAGCGTGAAAGGTTTTCGCCTCGGCGATCAAGATGTGGATCGGCACCGGCTTGACTCGGGTTGCGTGCCAATTCCGGAACAAAGTACGAGAGATACCAACCCGACAGGAAATCTCGAAAAGCAACAACCCGGTCATGATTGGCGAGCGTTCCCAGAGTGGCTATGCCAAGTACCTGCCGGTCCTTCATCTTGACTGGTACTCGCTCGCTCCCTTCCATTGCGGTGGGTGCGCCGATTCCGGTTCCGGTTCCCTCCTCAAACCCCTCCGTACCGGACCAGGCATAGCCCTGCCCGTTGGTCAGTTCCAGAAACGAATACGGTTGGCCGTACTTTTGTCCCTTTCGACGCTGACGGAGTCGTTCATAGACTACTTGGGCGCGTCCCTGGGCATCACAGGCGATATGCAGCGAATAACTAATCGGCCTCGCATTGGTGGGCGTCTCCTTGTAGCGAACTTCAAACTTGATTGGCTCAACAGAACCTTGTGTTCGCATACGTTCAAAACCACCCCGATGCGGCTTGTCACACGCCGCTTCTACTCCCTCCGCGAGGCAATCACCGAGAAACCCCAAGGCGTCGAGCAAACTCGACTTGCCGGACCCATTCGCACCAATGACTGTAACCAGTCTCGGAAGAGCATCCTGCTCGCGCTCGTAGAGCGTCTTGCCCAGCGTCACATCCTGCAAGGCCCGGTAGTTCTGAATTTGTATGCCTTCGAGAATTGCCATTCACTTCATCTCCAGCGCACGCGTCAACTCGGTCGTGCATAGCATTGATCGCCGATAAGAGCGTGAGTCTAGCGCAAATCAGGCAACGCCCGCCTCGGCTTTCGCCGCCGCTTCGGCGGCGGTGCGGCCGGCGGCGAAGGCGCGTCGGTTGAGTTCGACGAGTTCGGCTTTCTTGCGTGCGAAACGCTTGAGGATGCAGTGTTCGAGGACTTCGGCCGGAAAGGGCAGGTGGTCCGAGATGGCGCCGAGCATGACCGTATTGCCCAGCCGGATGTCGCCGAGTTCCTGGGCAATCCGTGAGGC
>DPSD01000280.1 GCA_003538495.1 Accumulibacter sp. | reverse complement strand
AAGTCCGACAGGCTGCTAGTCGAGTCTGGCCAGCGTCGACTTGGCCAACGGCGGATTCTGCGCCAGGTATTTCTTGATCCCCGACAGAATCGCTTCGGCCATCTTGTCCTGATAAGCGTCGTCGTTCAAACGCTTTTCCTCTTCAGGATTCGAGATGAAAGCAGTCTCGATCAGGATCGACGGAATGTCGGGCGCTTTGAGCACAGCGAAACCGGCCTGCTCGACGCTGGCCTTGTGCAGCCGGTTGATGCCGCCGATCGCGCCCAGCACGGCTTTGCCCAACTTGAGGCTGTCGCTGATCGTCGCGGTCTGCGAGAGGTCCAGCAGGGTGCGCGCCAGAACGGGATCCTTGACGTCGATATTGACGCCGCCGATCAGGTCGGAAGCGTTCTCTTTTTGCGCCAGGTAGCGCGCAGCTGAACTCGAGGCGCCACTCTCCGATAGCACAAAGACCGAAGAACCGTTCGCGTCGGGCCTAACGAAGGCGTCGGCATGGATCGAGACGAACAGGTCGGACTGGATTCGCCTCGCTTTCTGTACCCGAGCCCCCAAGGGAACGAAGAAGTCCGAGTCGCGGGTCAGCGCGACGCGCATATTCGGCTCGGCCTCGATCTTTGCCCGCAAGCGTTTGGCGACCGCCAAGGTCACGTGCTTTTCGAAGCTGCCACCGTGGCCGACCGCTCCTGGATCCTCGCCGCCGTGCCCCGGATCGAGAGTGATGGTCACCAGACGATCGATCACCGCTTTGCCCTGGCGCTTTTGGGTAGCTGGCTTCTGTTCGGCGAGCTTCTCGACCTTGCGTTCGGGCTTGACGTCGAGGCCCGTGTTCGGCTGGATATCAGCCGTGACCGATGACCTGCTGTCGACCGGCGCGGGGCGCCAGTCCTTGCTGTCCAGCAGCGAGAGCAGTGGGTCTGGCGGAGTCAGTGGGTAGACGTCAAGGACCAGGCGGTGCCCGTAGTTACCGACCGGCGCCAACTCGAAAACCTGCGGTTCGACTTCGTTCTTCAGCTCCATCACCAGACGCACAACGCCGGGCTTGTAACGGCCAGCGCGCAGCAGCTTGATGTTGGGATCGTCCGGCGCCACTTTCTTGCCGAGGCTCTCGAGGACGCTGGTCAACTCGACGCCCTCGAGGTCGACCACCAGGCGCTCCGGATCCTTCACCGTGAAATGGGTGTATTTCAGTGGCGCGCTGTGCTCGATGGTCACCCGCGTGTAGTCAGGCGCCGGCCAGACACGAACCGCGAGGATGCTCGGATTTCGATTGGTCGCAGCTTGCGAAAGCGGGCTGACCGTCAGAAACAGCGAAGCACCGGCAAACTTGATCAGTCTCCGACGTCCCGCCAGTCGCTCTTCAGCGCGTTCAGACATTTTCGTCCCTCCTCGCTAGCCGCGACGATGTCCAGCGTCCGCCCCTCCCCGACAATGTCGAAGAGAACGACCAGATCGGCTGCAGGCACCTGACCCGCAGCCTTTTCGGGCCACTCGACCATGCAAACGGTATCGTCACGGAAGTACTCGCCAAGCCCTGCATCCAAGAACTCTTCTGGAAAGTTGAATCGATAGAAATCAAAGTGATACCAGTATATCCTCGAAATCACATAAATTTCAACCAATGTATAGGTAGGGCTTTTCACGGGACCGAGGTGACCAAGCGCACGCAACATGGCACGTACCAGGGTGGTTTTCCCCGATCCCAGGTCGCCATCGAGCCAGATCACCATGCCCGGCGCCAGCAATGGCGCCAGGTGGCGGCCAAGCCTGGCGGTGGCCGATTCGTCCGGCAGGTGCAGAATCAGCGCCGACTGTTTATGATCCCGGCTATGCAAGAAAGAAACTCCCAAACAGGCGCCCGCTGCGGCCCGGCCAATGGCCGCGGCGACTATGCCAAGGTGGTGAGAAGGATCAAGGAGTGGGGTCAGGAACTGGGCTTTGCCTCGATCGGCATCGCCAGCGCCGACGTTTCAGCGGCGGCGCCGTGGCTGCTGCGCTGGCTGGCGCTGGGCCGGCACGGCGAAATGGATTATATGGCCAAACACGCGTCGCTGCGTGCTGAACCGCGCGAGCTGCTGCCCGGCGCGCTGTCGGTCATTTCGGCCCGCCTGCCCTACTGGCCTGACGCTGCCGACGCCGAGCAGGTCCTTGCCGACAGCGAGCTGGCCTATGTCTCGCGTTATGCGCTCGGCCGCGACTACCACAAGACGGTCCGCCAGCGGCTGCAGAAGCTCGCCGAACGCATTCGCCTGGAAGTCACGGCACTGGCGCCGACCGATGAAGGCTTTGCCTGCCGCGTGTTTTCCGATTCGGCGCCGGTGATGGAAACCGACTTCGCATGCCGGTCGGGAATCGCATGGCGTGGCAAGCATACGCTGTCGCTGGTCCGCAGCGGCTCCTGGCATTTTCTCGGCGAGATCTACACCACCCTGCCGCTGCCCCCCGACGTGCCGATCGCCGACCACTGCGGTGACTGCCGTCGCTGCCTCGACGCCTGCCCGACCGGGGCGATCGTCGCGCCATACGAAGTGGATGCCCGGCTGTGCATTTCGTACTTGACGATCGAACTGCACGGCGCCATCCCGCAGGCGCTGCGGCCGCTGATCGGCAACCGCATCTACGGCTGCGACGACTGCCAGCTCGCCTGCCCGTGGAACCGCTTCGCCCGGCCCGCCGCCGAGCGGGATTTCGCCGAGGTGCGAAACGGCCTGGACAGCGCCTCGCTCGCCGTGCTCTTCGCATGGACCGAATCGGAGTTCGACGCGCGGCTCGAAGGCAGCGCCATCCGCCGCATCGGCCACGAACGAT
>DPSD01000282.1:4493-6212 GCA_003538495.1 Accumulibacter sp. | reverse complement strand
TGCGGTAGACCACCTTGCCGGGCGTGATCGCCAGGTTCTCGCCGACGCGGAAGGCCTCGACGCCGGCGGGCGGCTCGTTGCGCAGCGAGCGCTTGAAGTCCTCGCGGTAGTTAGCCGCCCCGCGTGCCAGGTTTGCACCACGCTCGTGGATCGTCGCCTCGGCGATTTCTGGGTTGAGGAAGGGGAGGTTGCACGGCGCGCTCATGTCGAGGATCTGGCGGGCGGTGAAGGACACCGCGGCTTGGGCGTGCTTGGAGACGCCGCGCACATCGATGGTCGCGTTGTGCCACCACTGCTGATTAAGCAGGAAGCCCTGGTAGATGACGTTGTAGGGAAAGCGTTGCCAGCTCGGGTGGTCGAAACGATGGTCGCCGGGGAGCGGCTCGATGCATTGCTCGGCGGTGCCGGTGATCGCCGAGGTCAGCGCGTAGCTGCCCAGGCGCATCGTCTTGCGCGCTGCTTTGGCGGCGAGCTGGAATTGCTTTCCAGGCGACGACGAGAGGTGCACCATCCAGTCGAGGTAGGCCATCGCCAGGGACGCGGGCGAAACGCCGCCGCTGAGTTGACCGAGGGCCACGTTGGTCATGCGGTCGATGTCTTCGAGGGCGCTGGAGTCGAGCATGTGGCGGTCGCCGAGGCGGCGCGAGAACTCCGGATGAGGTGGAAGTGTCGCCGCTGGTGCGCTGGGAGACTCGATGGGGTTCTTCAGGTTGTTGCTCATGGCGTCTGTTCCGTTCAGGGCCGAAACGCTCGTTTGCCAGCAGCGCCAAACGCTTCAGCCAAATTTCAGAATGCTAAGAACTACTCAGTTTTTCGCCCTGCCCAGCTTCTCGCGCTTCACTGGCACATCATTGCTATCGAGGGTGGTCGCCTCGAAAGCTTTCTCGTGGAGATGCCCGAGCCAGCCACCACAGCAGCTGCGCTTTTGCAAGTCTCTTCACGTCGTACGACAGCGGGTTGACGCAAGATGTATGCGGACTGGTTGCATAGCAGGATCTCTTGTCAAGCAAGGCCTGGTTAAGGGTGAGTCGACATTCTGCCAAGACCAACCCCACAGCGAGCTGACGCCGAGATTACTTCTCCATAACTTCTGCCGCCCGGTAATTCTCAGGCGTACGATCCGACGATTGTCGGCAACGAAGAAGGTGATGAAAGTGTTCCCTGTCGAGGCGGATCCGAAAACCAGGACACTATTCGGCCGGGTTTGAGCGGCGTCATGTTCGGGAGTAGCTCCCAACAGCGTTTTTGCCGCTCTCAATCGCAGTAATGGGCTTCCCGCCTCAGCGTCTCGCGGTCGCCTCTCGCGTGACTCGCGCCTGTTGCGCGCGTACGGGTTCTGGCCAGGTGCTCTTGATGAAGGCAAGTGAGGCGCGAATTGCCTCGTCGCTGAGAACGCCCTTGAATCCCGGCATATCGCTGGCGTAGCCCGGCGGCGCGTTGCGGCCGGACGTGAAACCGTAGGTGACGATCTCGATCAATACGGCGTCGGGATGATGCCAGGTATGGCCGCTGGCATCGTGCGGCGGTGCCGGCAGGCGGCCTTGCGCGTCTCTCTGGCGCCAATCGGGCTGGCCCTCGAGCTTCGCCCCGTGACAGGCGGCACAGTGCGTCGCGTAGACCTGTCGGCCCAGCGCCGTCACCTGCACATCGTCAGGTTTGAGCAGCCCGGCGCTCGCAGGCTTCGGCGCCAGGTTCGAGATGGCAACGACCAGGACCACC
>DPSD01000282.1:668-4384 GCA_003538495.1 Accumulibacter sp. | reverse complement strand
AGGCGGTCACCCGCCCGCCGTTCACGCCATGCCGGCTGACCTTCGAGCTTCGCGCCGTGGCAGGACGCGCAGCGCTCAGCATAGACACGCTGGCCCATGCCAACCAATCGCGCATCGTCGGCGTCGATCAATGGCGTACTCCCCTGCCACAGAGACCACGCGGTCGCACCGACAACAAAGGCGATGCTCGCGGCTAGCAGCCAGCGGAAAAGCGCACCATTTGCAACTGTCCGCTTCGCCCGCGCTCCTCGCTCGGCTTCATCGGTCATCGCCGTGCGCTCCCCGTCAGCTGTGGGTCGATCGACGGGTCGAGCATTGGGAGTCTCATCGTCTCACCTGCCCCACCGACGTTGGCTATCGACGTGCCTATGGATCTGGCCACTCAGTGCGTCATACAACCCGGGTCCATGTGTTTTGCACCTTGGCAGCGCAAGGCGCGCTCGTTCCAGAGACTTTTCATGTAAGCGACCAGATCCTCCGCGTCGCTCGGTTTGAGCAGCGCCTCGAAAGCAACCATCCGGCTGTTGGCAACCGGGCTGCCCTTGAGAATGGTGTTCTTCAGTTGTTCGTCGCTGTGATGCCAGGCGTGCGCGGTATCGTCGAGCGCCGGCGCCAGGCCCTGCACGCTTTTGCCGAACTCGGGCGCTTCGCCGATTCCAACCACGCCGTGACAGCTCTGGCAATTCGCCGCGAACAGCTTTTCACCCCGCTTTTCCGCGGCGCTCTGCGGGCCACGCGCGCCGGCGATTCCCTGCCAGCTGCGGCTGTCGTCGGTACTGACGAAGAGCCTGCCGATGTGAGTAGCGGCAAACAGGCGCTCGCCATTTCGCGCCATGAAGAGGATCGCCTGGCCGCCGAATGCATTTGCCAGCGGCGTCCACGACAAATCAGGCTCGTGCGCCTTGAGAAAGCCCTTACCCCACTGGAAACTGTAAAGGGTTCCGTCAGGCTCGGCGCTCACCATGGTCACCGGAATGCGCAGCATCGATGCAGCCCGCCACGAGATGCCGCCGTCAGGTGAGACGCGTAAGCCCTCCTCGGTGCCGGCGTAGAGAGCGCCTGGCGACGCGGCGAGTGTCATCAGTTTGTCGGGGGCGTCACCCCTACGCGTCCAGGAGTGTCCGCCATCAGTGCTGCGATAGACGCCGCCATCGGCTGCACCGTACAAGCGTTTACCGTCGCTCGGGCTGACGGCCAGTGAAGTGAAGCTTTCGGGCCCACCCTGACTTTGCCGCTGCCATGTCGCGCCGCTGTCTTCTGATCGCAGCAAGCCTCCCGAACGACCGCTGGCGTAGAGTACCTTGAGGTTCGAGGGATCCGCGGCCAATGCAACGAAGCCACCCTCGCGCCTGGCACGCAAACTCAAGCGCCCATCCGGCTGGGCCAGGGTGAGTCCCTCCTTGTTTGCTACCAGAACCCCATCGCTGCCGCTGGCCGGAGCAAGCGCGAAAACCCGACCCAACTCGGGGGCTGCTAAGGCCGCGAGCGGAATGAACAACAGGGAAGCGGCAAAGTGGCGGGTGGCGGACAAAGCCAGATCTCTCATGAAAACTCCAATTCTTCAACGTTGAAATGAACCCTGTCGAGCAGATTCCTCTTCAGCGCGCGTCTCCGGCACTTCGGCATACGGCGCCGTCCCTGTCTGCACCAGGGAGAAACAGCTGACGATGATGCGAAACCAAAGCCGTCGGGAAGCTGACGCGCGGATTACATTGCTGTAATGCCGCGTTTATCAGCAATGAGAAGATGCACAATCTCGCGCACGAGCTGGCAAAAGGAAGCGCACATGAAAATCCTGATTGTCGAAGATGAGCCGAAAACCGGCGATTACCTGCGCAAGGGCTTGGTTGAAGCCGGTTTTGTTGTTGACCTTGCGCGCGATGGCCTCGATGGCTTGCACTTCGCACTGAGCGGTGATTACGACCTGATCGTGCTCGATGTGATGCTGCCGTCGCTTGATGGCTGGGGCGTGCTCAAGACCTTGCGCCGCGGCGGCCACGAGATGCCGGTACTGTTCCTCACCGCTCGTGATGGCGTGGAAGACCGGGTACGCGGGCTGGAACTGGGCGCCGACGACTACCTCGTCAAGCCCTTTGCCTTTTCCGAGTTTCTCGCCCGCGTCCGCACGCTTCTGAAGCGCGGCAGGCCCCAGGAACTGGAGACCCTGCGCGTTGCTGATCTGGAACTCGATTTGTTGCGCCGCCGCGTGAGCCGTGCCGGCGTACGCATCGATCTCACCGCCAAGGAATTCGCGCTGCTCGAACTCCTGTTGCGCCGCCAGGGCCAGGTGCTACCGCGCTCGCTGATTGCCTCGCAGGTTTGGGACATGAACTTCGACAGCGACACCAACGTCATCGATGTCGCCGTGCGCCGCTTGCGCGTCAAGGTTGACGAGCCCTTCGAGCCAAAGCTGATCCGCACCGTGCGTGGTATGGGCTACGTTCTCGAAGTCCCGGAACGCCTCTGACCGTGCGACTTCCACCCGCTTCACTGACCACCCGCCTGGCCCTGCTGTTCGCGCTGCTCACCGCAAGCCTGCTGGTGATGGTCGTCTTGGTACAGAGCAACGCCGTCAAGAGTCATTTTGACCAACTTGCGGATCAGGAACTGTCAGGCAAACTGGTTCTCATCAGGAACCTCCTGCAGCGCAGCCGTCCGCCGATCGAGAATCTTTCACAGCAACTCGACGATGCCTTGATCGGGCATGACAGCCTGGGCGTGGTACTGCACGACGCCGATGGCGGTGTCGTTTATGCGCTCCGGCCGGAATTCTTCAGCAAGCCGCATCTCGCGGGGGAAGCTTTTTCAGGCAGCGATACGGATACGGTCTGGGAGAAGGACGGTAGGCAATATATCGGTCGCGAAGCCGAGGTTGAGTGGGTCGGAGCAGCCGCGGGACCGACAAGCTTGAATGCCATGCTCGCGCTCAACATCTCTCATCACGTAGTTTTCCTCGAACAGGTACGCCGACGGCTGTGGATCGACATCTCCATCGCTGTGATCATCGCCGCGCTGTTCGGTCTGTTCGCCGCGCACGGCGGCCTCGCCCCGCTACGCCGAGTCACCGCCACTGCGCGACAACTGTCGGCCGACCGCCTCGGCGAGCGCCTTGCCGAACAGGATGCGCCGACCGAAGTGCGCGCACTGGTGGACGCATTTAACGGCATGCTCGAGCGACTGGAATCGTCGTTTCGCCGCCTGTCCGACTTCTCCGCCGACATTGCCCATGAGTTGCGAACCCCGGTCTCCAATCTGATGACGCAGACCGAGGTCGCCTTGTCGCAGGCGCGCAGTCCCGACGACTACCGCGAAGTGCTTGCCTCCAACCTGGAAGAGTACGAACGCATCGCACGCATGGTCAGCGACATGCTGTTTCTTGCCCAGGCTGAAAACGGCCATTTGCCGCGCCCCGCCGAAGCGGTCAGCCTGTGCAAGGAAGCGCAGGCCTTGATCGACTTCTACGAAGCGCTGGCCGAAGAGAAAGGCGTGCGCATCGTACTCGCGGGTGACGCCAGCGTCACCGCTGACCGCCTGATGCTGCGCCGCGCACTGTCCAACCTGCTGTCGAATGCCCTGCGTCACACTCCCTCAGGGGGTTCGATTGAGATCTCGATCAGCAGCCAGGGTGGCGTGGTGACCCTGGCCGTGAGGAATTACGGCGATACGATTCCTGCTGCTCAGTTGTCGCGGATCTTCGAGCGCTTCCATCGCGCAAG
>DPSD01000282.1:0-537 GCA_003538495.1 Accumulibacter sp. | reverse complement strand
TGTCCAACCTGCTGTCGAATGCGCTTCGTCACACGCCCGCAGGTGGTGTCGTGGAAATCTCGATCGGCAGCAAAGCAAAGCTGGCGACAGTGTCCGTGAAAAACCCAGGTGACACGATCCCGGCCGATCAGTTGTCCCAGATCTTCGAGCGCTTTCATCGTGCAGGTCCAGAGCGACAACGTCACGGCGAGGGCGCCGGACTCGGTCTGGCCATCACGCGCACGATTATCGCAACGCACGGCGGCCAGATCGCGGCGACGTCCGACGCCGGGGTGACGACCTTCACGGCGCAACTTCCGCTCGCGTTGACCGAGCCGGCGCACAATTCCTGAACCGCCGAGCGTCTCGACGGTAAAAGGGGTCAGCTCACAGCTCGCTCTCAGTGCTGCTCCGGGGCAGATGCGATGTCGTGTCTCTCGCTCCAATGCGCCGTCCGGTCCGTAGACGGACGAAGATTGCCCCGTAGTGATAAGGAGGCAGCTCGATCAGCGCTTCCAGCTTGAAACCGGCTGGGTTAACCGCCGCACGGGGGCCCTT
>DPSD01000296.1:3421-3680 GCA_003538495.1 Accumulibacter sp. | reverse complement strand
TGTCGAACCTCGAAGCCGGCCGGATCGGCATCGCCGCGCAGTCGGTCGGCATGGCGCGCGCCGCTTTCGAATGTGCGGTGCAGTACGCCAAGGATAGAGAGACCTTCGGCAAGCCGATCATCGAGCATCAGGCGGTCAGTTTTCGCCTCGCCGACATGGCCACCCAGATCGACGCCGCGCGGCTGCTGGTCTGGCGTGCCGCGACCTTCAAGGACGCCGGCAAGCCTTGCCTCAAGGAGGCGTCGATGGCCAAGATGTT
>DPSD01000296.1:0-3105 GCA_003538495.1 Accumulibacter sp. | reverse complement strand
GCCATCCAGATTCTCGGCGGCTACGGCTACGTCAGCGACTTCCCCGTCGAGCGGATCTACCGCGACGTGCGCGTCTGTCAGATCTACGAGGGCGCCAACGACATCCAGCGGCTGGTGATCGGTCGTGCGGTTGCCGACGCATGAGCCAGTACGCGCTACGGCCGGGGGTCAATACCGACTGGCTCAACGCCCGCTCACCGGGGCATCTGCCCGGCTGGCTGGGGATGGAAGTGCTGGCCATCGAAGCCGGCCGGCTGCGCGCCCGCCTGCTGATCCGCCCCGAGATGCTGGCGCCGAACGGCTTCCTGCACGCCGCGACGGTCGTTGCCCTGGCCGACACCGCCGCCGGTTACGCGACCTTTGCGCACCTGCCGGTCGGCGCCGAGGGCTTCACGACCATCGAGTTGAAGACCAATTTTTTCGGAACGCTGACCGAAGGGCTGTTGCTGTGCGAAGCTATGGCGGTGCACTGCGGTCGCACGACGCAGGTCTGGGATGCCGAAGTGAGCAGCGAAGACGGTCGCCGCCTGGCCTTGTTTCGGTGTACACAGATGGTGCTGTGGCCGAGGGCCGCTCCGGCACCGGCGGCCCCTGACGCCGGCGCGAAGTACGTCTAGCATTCGACCATCGGGGATCCGCATGGCTCAGGACTTCTTTCCGCTGCCAAACGACTTGCCGGCGCCGATCGACGACGGTGCGGCAGCACACCTGACGGGTTGTGCTCTGCCCGATCTGGTCCTGCAGAGCACCGATGGTTCGTCGGTCAACCTGGCCGGGCTACGCGGCCGGTGGGTGGTCTATGTCTATCCGATGACCGGGCGGCCGGGCGTCGCCTTGCCTGACGGCTGGGACGGGATCCCGGGCGCGCGTGGCTGCACGCCGCAGGCCTGCGGTTTTCGCGACCACTTCGACGAACTTGCAGCGCTCGGTACCGGTATCTTCGGGCTAAGTTCTCAGACCACCGAATATCAGCGCGAAGTGCGCGATCGCTTGCACTTGCCGTTCGAACTGCTCAGCGACAGCGCGCTGCAACTGGCCACGGTGCTCGGGTTACCGAGCTTCGAGGTGGCGGGAATGAACCTCTTCAAGCGGATAACGCTGATTGCCAACAATGGGGGAATCGCAAAGGCGTTCTACCCGGTCTTTCCGCCGGATCGAAATGCCGACGAGGTTGTGCGCTGGCTGCGAGAGAATGACTGAGCTTGAACTTTCATCGGGCTGCGGGGATCCCCCGGGTAGAACTCCGAATGGCGCGCTCGGCGGGAGTTGGAAAGCACTGCTAGGCCAGGCATGGCAGGGATCTTCCGGCAGCGTAACTCGGTTCTCCGACACAGGCGCCCCGAATGCATCCAGTCGTTTGGGCAACCCAGAGTCTCACGGCGACTGCCATCTGCATGGTCAACCGCGACAGGATGGGAGACGCACCATGAGCCGAGATCGGGATCCGCGGCAGCGCCGGTGGCTATCCTTCGGCTACGGCGGCAAGAAGGCGCCCAAGGAAACGTGGCGCTACTGGCCAACGAAGAATAGGAAGGAGTGGGTTATCTCCACGCCGCACGAACTTGTCGAGTCCATGCACAAGGACAAAGACGTCTGGTACGAGGGCACGAAGATTGCGAGCGGAGCGACTCAGTGGCAAGCGATTTAGAGCGCCCTAGGGTACCCTTATGGCCACGTCGTTCCCGGTTTGCCCGCTGTGCCGCTTTCCCCCGCCTCGGCGTGCGGAGAGTGACGTATGTGTCACCGGGCGATGGACTTCAGCACCGTCGTGTCATCAGCCGCCGACCTCCTACCTGACGCCCCAACGCCCCCGGGAGAACCCAACCATGCAATCCCTCGACTTTTACTTTGACTTCTCGTCCCCCTACGGCTACCTGGCGTCGGAGAAGATCGACGCGCTGGCCGAGCGCCACGGGCGCCAGGTCCGCTGGCGGCCTATCCTGCTCGGTGTGGTGTTCAAGCAGACCGGCGCCGCGCCGCTGACGCTGGTGCCGCTCAAGGGCGAGTACTCGCTGCACGACTTCGCGCGCTCGGCGCGTTACCTTGACGTGCCGTATGTGCATCCGGCGAACTTTCCCCTCGCCACGCAGCACGCGGCACGTGCCTGCTACTGGCTGCACGATCAGGACAGCGAAACGGCACGGGCCTTCGCGCACTCGGTGTTTCGCGCGCTTTACGTCGAGGGGCGCGACGTTTCCGACCTCGAAGTCGTTCTCGATCTGGCCGCCGGGCACGGCGCCGACCGTGCTACGCTGGCCAAGGCGCTCGCCGCTCCGGCGCTGAAGGAGCGCCTGAAAGCCGAGGTCGATTCGGCGCTGGCCAAGGGCGTCTTCGGATCGCCGTATGTCGTCGTCGATGGCGAGCCTTTTTTCGGTGTTGACCGGCTGCCGCAGCTCGAACGCTGGCTGGCCTGTGGAGGTTTCTGATGTCTGTCCTGCAAACCCAGCTCAACGCGCGCAGCACCGAATTCAAGGCCAATCATGACGCGATGCGCTTCGTCGTTTCCGATCTGCGCGCGACGGTCGCCCGGATCGCCCTTGGCGGTCCTGACGCGGCGCGTCAAAAACACCTGGCGCGCGGCAAGCTGCTGCCGCGTGAGCGCGTCAATGCCCTGATCGATCCCGGTTCGCCCTTCGTCGAGCTGTCGCAGCTCGCCGCTTACGGGATGTATGGTGGCAAGGCGGCGAATCCATTCGAGGTGCCGGCAGCGTCGTTGATCACCGGCATCGGCCGGGTCAACGGCGTCGAGTGCATGATCGTCGCCAACGATGCGACGGTGAAGGGCGGCACCTACTACCCGCTGACCGTCAAGAAGCACTTGCGCGCGCAGGAAATCGCCGGCGAGAACCGCCTGCCGTGCATCTATCTGGTCGACTCGGGTGGCGCGTTCCTGCCGATGCAGGAAGACGTCTTTCCCGACAAGGAGCATTTCGGTCGCATTTTCTACAACCAGGCCAATCTGTCGGCCGCCGGCATCCCGCAGATCGCCGCGGTGATGGGCTCGTGCACCGCCGGCGGCGCTTACGTGCCGGCGATGTCCGACGAGTCGATCATCGTCAAGGATCAGGGGACGATCTTTCTTGGCGGGCCGCCGCTGGTCAAGGC
>DPSD01000297.1 GCA_003538495.1 Accumulibacter sp. | reverse complement strand
GAGGGGAGCCCTTCGACAAGGCTCAGGGCAGGATTCGTGAGTCGCTGACGCGACTTTCACATTAAGGAGTCCCGTATGGCTGTTTACTTCACGAAAGACGAAGGGAGTGGCAAGGTCTTGTTCGACTGGTGGGAAAATTTGGACCAGGATCGCGCGAGTCGCGCGGTGCTGCGCAGAGCATCGTCACCCACTGAGATCGCGTTGCTCCCTGCTTATCAAAGGTTATGCAGGCGTTTGGGCGCGCTGAACTGGAAGGCGTGGGAAAGGGATCGATTTGCCGTCGTCGTCGGTGTGCTGTCGCATATAAAAGCCAACGACGCACGCTCACCGGCGCAGGCCATGAGCAAGCATGAGCCTGTCAAGCCGGGAGACAAACCTCCCGTCAGCGAACTGCGCTTCATGCGACTGCTCGATTCCCCCGACCCGGATTCCCTGTTTTCGGGCATGCGCCGCGTTCTTCCCCTGATGCGCAGCGTCGATGTCATCGTGCTGGCAAATGATCTGATGCACTGGGGCGATGCGGTCAAGAAAAAGTGGGCCTACGGTTATGACTGGCCTGAAAAACCCGTTCGCTGATTTCGTCCTCAACTCCTTCCAGGAAACCACATCATGCCTCGCTTTGTTCAGCTTCACGTATTGACCAGCTACCCACCGTCCAACCTGAATCGCGACGACACCGGTCGCCCTAAAACCGCTCTGATGGGCGGCGCGATGCGCTTGCGCCTCTCGTCGCAAAGTCAGAAGCGAGCGTGGCGAACATCCGATATCTTCGAAATTTCTCTCGCCGGAAATCTGGGTACGCGCACCAAATGGATGGGCAAGGAAGTCTTTCAAGAACTCAAGAAATCCGGCATTGCTGAAAAAGCGGCGCGGGAATGGACGAAGGCCATCGCCGCTCGCTTCGGGAAGCTCAAGTCGGACAAGAAGACGGAGAAGGACGAGGATTTGGAAATCGAACAACTCGCCCATTTCAGCCCTGAAGAAATAGCCGCGATAAACGCTCTTGCTGCGACGTGTGCCGAGCGTGGAAGCGCTCCGAGCGAAAGTGAGCTAGCCCTGCTGAGCAAACCCCGGCATGCTGTCGACATCGCCATGTTTGGCCGCATGCTGGCCGATTCGCCCGCGTTCAACGTCGAGGCGGCCGTGCAGGTTTCGCATGCAATTACGGTACACAAGGCCGCCGTCGAGGACGACTACTTCGTCGCCGTCGATGACCTCAACGATGGCCAGGACGACAGTGGCGCTTCGCATATTGGTGAGCGCGGCTATGGCGCTGGCCTGTTCTACCTCTATCTGTGCGTCAACCGGGAGTTGCTGCAAGAGAACCTCGGCGGCGACGAGGCGCTGACAAACAAAGCGCTGGACGCCCTGCTCAACGCCGTGACCAGAGTATCGCCAACCGGGATGCAGAACAGCTTTGCGTCACGCGCCTATGCCAGTTACGTTCTGGCCGAAAAAGGTGATCAGCAACCGCGCTCACTGGCGCAAGCCTTCCTCAAGCCAATCACTCCGTACGGCGACCAGAACATGCTGGGAGTGGCGGTGGAAGCCATCAGGACGCGCTATAAGAACTTCGACAAGGTGTATGGCGAATGCGCGGAGCTGCGCTACGAGATTGACGTCGAGGCCGGAGAAGGTACGTTGCCAGAACTTGTTGCTTTTGTTCAGAGTTGACGGCCGTGGAGTTCCTGATCTTTCAATTGCAGGCACCGCTGGCGTCCTGGGGTGGCACTGCGGTGGGCGAACATCGTGGCAGTCATGAGTACCCCGGCGAGTCGGCCTTGCTCGGCCTGCTCGCTGCCGCACTCGGCATCCGGCGCGAGGACGAGTCGACCCTGACAGCGCTCAAGCAGGGTTATGGCTTCGCTGTCGGCGTGCAAGACGGTGGCAGCTTGCTGCGGGACTATCACACCGCGCAGGTGCCGGGGCGCAGTACGCTGAAGGGCCGGCCGCAGGTGACAAGACGCGACGAATTGGCTGTGCCAAAGCACGAGTTGCATACCATCCTTTCAACGCGCGACTACCGGCAAGATGCCGCGTGCCTGGTGGTGGTTCAGGCGCTGCTTGATGCACCGCATACCCTGGGTGCCCTGGCCGACGCTTTGCGATCTCCGCGCTACGTCCTTTATCTGGGGCGAAAATCGTGTCCGCCAGCCGCCCCACTACATCCGCAAGTGATCAATAGCGATTCGGCGCGGGCTGCATTCGACGAGTATCTGGCGCGGCTTGCACAGGAGCGAGCGGCACACCCTGACAAGCGCGGCCGCCTGCCCTTCGAGGACGTCACTCCCGTCATACGGATTGCATGGTCTGAGGGCATTACCGCCGGTGTAAGTCCCGATCTAAGCGCGCCACGTAAAGATCGTGTGATCCGTCGAGCAGGCTGGCAGTTTGGTGATCGCACCGAGCATGTCTGGCTGCGGAACGAAGGAGGCTGAGCATGTACTTCTCGATGATTTCGCCTTCATCCGGCCGAGAGCGCGAGGCGGCGCAGCAGTGGGCGGCCGGTCCTTACTCGGAGCATCAATGGTTGTGGGGCTTTTTCCCGGCCGAGGAAGGGTCGCCAAGAGACTTTCTATTTCGCCGGATGGATACCAATGGTTTTCCACGTTTCTACGTCGTATCGAAACGTGCTCCCCAAGTCCTGAACGACGCATGGCTTGTCCAGACTCGAGAATATGCACCCCGACCCGTCACCGGCACGCATTGGCGCTTTGATTTGCGCGCCAATCCGGTCGTAACGATCAGTACGGATGGCAAGTCTGCCCGTCACGATGTGGTGATGCAGCGGAAGAAGATCTTGCTTGCCGAACGTGGCCTTGCCCGTTGGCAAGAGTGGCGGGGCCACGACAAGCCGGCGCTCTATGCGCTGGTGAGCGATTGCTGTGGGCAATGGCTGCTCTCGAGAGGGCCGCGTTCGGGTTTCGAAATCGCGAAGGAGAGCCTGCTGGTGGAGGCCTATGCGCAACACTCGGAAAAGCGCGGGCGTCTACGGTTCAGTACCGTGGATTTCTCGGGCGAGTTGCGCGTCACTGATCCCGAGGCGTTCTCGGCCACCTTGTGCGCTGGGATCGGGCATGCCAAGGCGTTTGGCTGCGGCCTCTTGCTGGTGCGTGCTGCATGAGTCCAGTTGTGTGCTTCTGGATCCCGGTAGCGGCGGCCGTATCGGCTCATCGCGGGTAGCATTGGATTTCCACAATGCTGCCACCGCTTAAGCCAATCCCCATCAAGGAGCGCTTGTCAGTCGTTTTCGTTGAACGGGGCGAGATTGATGTTGTTGATGGAGCTTTCGTGCGAGTGGATCAGCAAGGATTGCGCGTGCGCACTGTGCTCACGCATATCCCGATCGGCGGCGTTGCCTGCATCATGCTGGAGCCCGGCACGCGTGTGTCGCACGCGGCCGCGGCCTTGGCAGCGCGAGTTGGTACCTTGTTGGTCTGGGTGGGCGAAGCCGGGGTACGCCTCTATTCTGCAGGACAACCCGGCGGCGCCCGCGCTGACCGCCTGCTGTATCAGGCCAAGCTGGCGCTTGACGAGGTGCTTCGGCTGAAGGTGGTTCGCAAGATGTACGCGATTCGTTTTGGCGATGAGCCGCCAGCTCGGCGCAGCGTCGAACAGCTGCGCGGTATTGAAGGCGCGCGCGTGCGGCGCAGCTATCAGTTGCTGGCGCAGAAGTTTGGCGTCAAGTGGAGCGGACGAGACTACAACCCGGAGAATTGGGATATATCCGACTTGCCGAACCGCTGTTTGTCATCCGCGACTGCCGCACTCTACGGCGTAACCGAAGCCGCTGTGCTCGCCGCCGGCTACGCCCCGGCCGTCGGCTTCATCCACACCGGCAAACCGTTGTCGTTTGTCTATGACGTTGCCGATATCTACAAGTTTGAGACAGTAGTGCCCGCTGCCTTCCAGGTAGCCGCCCACCCACCTCCGAACGCCGAGCGTGCAGTGCGGTTGGCGTGCCGAGACATGTTCCGGCAAACGAAGTTGCTGGACCGCATCATTCCGGATATTGAGATGATTCTTGCAGCCGGCGAGATTTCGCGGCCGGCGGCGCCAGCCGACGCGGTTACTCCCGCCATTCCCAACCCGGAGAATCTGGGCGATGCTGGTCATCGTTCTTGAAAACGCGCCGCCACGTCTGCGCGGCCGGCTGGGAATTTGGTTGCTCGAAGTGCGGGCGGGCGTATATGTAGTGCGTGACCGAAAACCCC